>CALHIC010000235.1 GCA_938030845.1 uncultured Oribacterium sp.
GGGCGCGCTCAGATTGCCCCCTTTTCAAAGCTATACTGCATAGAAGGCAGAAACTATTGTTTAGAAAGGAAAGAAAAAATGCGGAATCTTAAAAGCAGAAAGCTGGAAAACTCTCTCTTTCTTTTTTTTGTTTATGCTTTTTTGTTTCTCTCCATCGGCATTCTGAGTTTTTTCTTTCTTTTTCTGGCTAAAGAATCCCTGCCCCTCTTCGAGCATGTTCCTCTGCCTTCCTTTTTGTTTAGTACAAAATGGAATCCCATGGCCTTTTCCGGAAAGGCTTCCTTTGGTATTTTCCACTTTATTATGGGTTCTATTTCCGTTTCCTTCTTTGCTCTGCTACTCTCCACCCTTCTGTCTTTGGGTTGCAGTATCTTTTTTGCTTTTTATTTTGGAGAGAGAGGAAGACGAATCCTTTATCCTCTTTTGGATTTGCTCTCCGGCATCCCCTCTGTGGTTTACGGCTTTATCGGCTTAAGCGTGGGAAAACCTCTCTTTTTGAAAATGGGAGTAAGTACCGGTTCCTGTATCTTACTGGCTTCCATCCTATTGTCTATTTTGATTTTTCCTTTTATGGTGGATTCCATCACCGACAGTATGGTGAAATTAAAGGAACAGTACTTTTTAGAAGCAAGAGCTTTGGGGCTTTCTCCGGCCTACATTATCCTTCGGCTGATTTTACCTGCCTCCCTTCGCAGCATTTTTATGGCCTTTCTGCTGGGTAGCGGAAGAGCCTTAGGAGAGACCATGGCAGTGATGATGGTGGTAGGAAATGCCAATCTTTTCCCGAAGCTCCTTTCTAAGGGTGAAACCATTGCTTCACTCATTGCGCTGGAAATGGGCAGTGCGGAGTATCATTCGCTCCACTACCATGCCCTCTATGCCTCAGGGCTGGTGCTTTTACTGCTGGTCGCGCTGATTCATTTGCTGGTGAAAATGGGAGAAAGACCGCGCACTTCGAAATTTACATCTCGAACAGCTAATCCTGATCCGATCACCTCGGAGACTCCTTCTGTGCATTTCTCGGAAAATAGGGAAGAAGTGGAACCTCCTTCCATTGCTATCGGGAAGAGGGCAAAGGCGTCCCGGTCTTTTTCCGCTGTCCTCCTCTTCCTATACAGTTTCCTTTCCTTCCTGCTGATTTTTTCCGCCCTGCTGTTTTTCTTTCTTTATATCTTTTACAAGGGATACAAAGTCATCTCTCCAAGCTTTCTTTTGGACACGCCAAAGGGAATGGTCTTGGGAGAAGAGGGCGGAATATTCCCCGCTATCACCGGTTCTTTAGCCTTTTCCCTTACGGCTTTGGTTCTTTCAGGACTGCCAAGCCTTTTTACCGCCATTTTCATGGTCTTTTATGCAAAGGAAGGCAGAAAAAAAGAGAGCCTGCACTTCTTTATTCACCTGCTCTCCGGCGTTCCTTCCATTGTGTTGGGACTCTTTTCCTACAGCTTATTTGTATACCAGCTGAAGCTGGGACGCTCGGTGCTCTCCGGTGCCATCGCTTTGGCGATTATGATTTTCCCCTTCATGGAAATCCGTATGGAAAAGATATTTGAAGAAGTACCGAAAAGCTACCTCCATTCTTCCGAAAGTCTGGGCTGCTCCAAAGGCTATACCTTGAGAAAGCTTGTACTTCCCTATACTTTGCCGGAACTTCTTTCCACCATGCTTCTGGCCTTTTGCTTTGCTCTCGGTGCCACACCGCCGATTTTATTTACCGGAGGAGTCGCCTTTGCGAAAAGTCCCACTTCCTTACTGTCCCCGGCTATGGCGCTTCCCCTGCATCTTTACCTGCTTCTGGTGCAAGGTGGTTCTTCCTTATCCAGAGCCTACGGAACCGCTTTGGTGATGCTCTTCCTTCTGCTCATTGGAAACGGAATAGCCAGTCTTCTGACCGCTTACTGCCATAGGAAATGGCAAAAATAAAGAACTATTTAATTATAGTAAAGATGGGTATGTTGTGAGGTTTACTTTCTGGAGCCCTATGGATAAACCAATTAAAGACATAGTATTTCGAATTGAAGATAGGAGATATAGCATTACTATTTATAAAATAGAAAGTAAGACCACGGTATGATCTAATTCTGAGGCTACTATAATAGGAACCTCATTGGAGACTGAAAGAGCAAGGTGATAATTTGGAAGAACCTAAAGCTCATGGTCGAGGTGGTTACGTCATGGGTAACTTGACCAATGAATTTATCAAGAAAATTATTGAGCTCAATAATGAAGCAGTATTATCAATGCAGGCAGATTGCCTCCCATTTATGTGGATTCTCTATATAAATAGGACATTCTCCCGGTTTGGTATAAATAACGAGGGAAAATAAGAATATGATACGATTAAAAAGAATGGGCTATAAGCAAATTATATTTTATATGACAAATATTTTGCTTTTACTATTTTGTGGGGGGATCGTATACATTATTTTTCATGGAGATAATTATCCCCCTTCAATAGACTTACTTTGTGAGAATAGAATACGTGTTTTTAGTGAAACATATGCTTTGATAGATACACAGAAAAATAAAATTATTACAAACAGAGCACTTGCTGCATATGTAATAGATAATAAGGTCTATGCTTTAGGGGCAGGTGAGTATGTCATATATGATATGGATATAGGAAAAGAAAAGGTATATATACAAGATGCCAATATGAAACAGGCGAGAAATATTTATAGGAAATCTTTTGGCATGGCTGAACGGGAGAACGTTTTTAGTTACTCGGAATTTACAGAAGAAGAGCAACGGGGATTTCAAGCTATGTTTATGAATACTCATAAGCGAGGGGCTGTTTATTATAAGCCTTTTTATAATTCTTGCTATAAAGCAGGGCTTATTGATACACAGAAGCTTGCGGAAGTAGATATTATCGGTGATGATTGGCGTATTGTAAATGATGTTTTCTATGCATATGGAAATGACAGCTTTATTATAATCACTGGACATGGAGAAAAAATCAGGCAATATTATAATCCGGAATTAACATTAAATAAAATGGTTATTGATGAGGATAAATATCATAAAATAGACAAAAAGAAAGCATTGTATGGAAGTCGATATTCTGTACTGGCTGATATTAATGAGTTTACACCGGAAGAGATAGAAATCTTGCATAGTTTATGGAAGGAAAGTTTTTTAAGAAGAGTGCCGGAAGAGAAAGAAAAGGAACAGGGAAAAGAGATGGATCGTGTTTGGCATAAAATAAGGACTGAGGAATAATCAATATTGTCATGCATTTATTTAGGGAAGAAAGAATATTGGGATCATAT
>CALHIC010000236.1 GCA_938030845.1 uncultured Oribacterium sp.
GTAATCCAAGCCCCAGCCGATGTCGTCGTGGCAACGCAGGTAGTTGAGGAATAAATACTGTTTCGGCAGCGCAAAAATCTGTCCGAGCTGGTGCTTTAAGAGGCGCACATCCTTGGTCGCCACCGTGTGCCAGGTCGTCGCCATGGTTGTGACATTGTAGAGTATATGGCACTCCGGCTTTTCGAGCGTCCCGAAATAAGGCACAACCTTCGAAGGCTCCATGACCACTTCGCCAAGAATCTGCGTTGCCGGGCACACGATTTCCGCCGCCATCCGCATGATGCGGACTATGGTGTGCACCTGCGGAAGATTGCGGCAGTCCGTGCCGAGCGACTTCCAGATGTAAGGAACCGCATCGAGGCGGATGATATCCGCGCCCTGATTGCAGAGGAAGAAAAGGTTCTCCGTCATGTCGTTAAAGACCGTCGGATTTGCGTAGTTCAAATCCCACTGATACGGATAAAAGGTAGTCATAACAACCTTTTTCGCTTCTTCACAATAGGTGAAATTACCGGGAGCGGACTCCGGAAAAACCTGAGGAACTGTACGTTCAAATTCATTGGGAAGCCCCCAGTCATTAAACATAAAGAAACGATCCTGAAATTCTTGTTCGCCGTTCTTGGCACGTTTTACCCACTCATGTTCCTCGGAGCAATGGTTCATGACAAAATCCAAACAAACACTGATTCCTTCTTCATGGCAGGCAGAACATAAACTCTTAAGATCATCCATAGTTCCCAATTCCGGTTGAACCTTGTGGAAATTAGATACCGCATACCCCCCGTCAGACTTTTCCTTTGGACTCTCCAGAATAGGCATCAAATGCATATAATTAAAGCCACATTCCTTAAGGTAAGGAATCCTTTTTTCCACGCCCTTTAAGTCTTTTCCGAAGCAATTGGTATATAAAAGAACTCCGATAAGGTTGTTTCCTTTAAACCACTGGGGCTTTCTCATTCTTTCTTGGTCTAATGCTCTAAGCTCAGGAGACCGTTCTCTGGCATATTTATCCAAAAGAGAAAGAAAATATTGAAAGGATTGTTCATTGCTTCTATACAGCTCATAATATAGCCATTTCAACTCATCCATATGGGTAGCCAGACGGTTCTGATAAGCCGTAATATAGTTATCCTGAACTTCCTCTACCGTATTCGTTACCTTCGTTTTCACTGCATTGGGCTCCAATGCTCTCAGCCTCTTTTCGGTGCATTCTTCTATCTTCATCTTATCTGTTTTATGCTCTTTGCTACCCGTTTCCTTTTTCTTCCCCATACTGATATCCCTTTCTATTATAGCTTTTCTAGAAGGTAAAGACTTGACCTCTCCAAGCGCTCATCTTCCAAGATGCCTGAAAAACTAACTCTTTTCTTCTTTGGAACATTTTCCTCATTATACCCTAAAGCAAAATAAGCAACAAGGAAAAGTGAAACAGAGGATACACTTTGTTTCTATTTAATAAAATAAAATATTCAACTTATACAAAAAGCATGGATAATCAAAAGAAAAAGGGAATAGACATTGCATTTTTGTCAAGCATTCTATACACTGAAGGGAAAAGAAATTGTAGAGTTTTCTGCATTCCATCATAAGCAAGGAAGCCGAAATTATATTCGGGTTTCTTGTTCAGAATTAAAGCGAGGTAAATATATGTATTACGGATCCCTAGAAGCCGGTGGAACTAAGATGATTTGTGCCGTTTGCGAGGAGAACGGAAAGATTATTGAGCAGGTTTCCATTCCCACCTTAAGCCCGGAGGAGACCATTCCTAAAATTATCGATTATTTTAAGGATAAAGACATTGTCGCCCTGGGTGTAGCCTGCTTCGGTCCCATCGATTTGCATAAAGATTCCAAAACCTATGGCTATATTACCAGTACCCCAAAGCTCAAGTGGCAGAACTATCCTCTGATTCCTACTTTACAAAAGGCTTTATCCATTCCCATGGGCTTTGATACGGATGTAAACGGATCTCTTCTGGGAGAGATTTCTTTCGGTTCCAGTAAGGGTATGGAAAATGCCATTTACCTAACCATAGGTACCGGAATCGGTGGAGGTGTTGTCAGTAACGGAAAATTACTGCACGGTATGTTACACCCGGAGCTCGGACATATGCTCTTGGTTCCCCATCCGAAGGATTCCTTTGCGGGAAACTGCCCCTTCCACAAGAATTGTTTTGAAGGTATGGCCTCAGGCCCTGCTCTTGAAAAAAGATACGGAAAGAAAGGCATTGAACTGGTAAATCAAAAAGAAGTTTGGGAAATTGAGGCCTACTACATCGGTCAGGCTCTATGTAATCTGATCTTAACCCTCAGTCCGGAGAGAATTATTCTGGGAGGCGGCGTAATGCATCAGGAACAGCTCTTTCCTTTAATTCGTAAAGAAGTAGCCGCCCAGTTAAATGACTATCTGAAAACCAAAGAATTAGCAGATTTAGACCATTATATCGTCCCTGCCAGCTTAAACGACAATCAGGGTATACTGGGTTGTTTACAGCTTGCCATCGATGCAAAGAAAGAAAGTAGCTTGAATTTAAAATAACAACATAGGGAAGTTTAGAACAATGAATGCGCAAAATGAAGCAATACCGGAAAGCAAAAAAAACAACAGCAGGAAAGAGAAAAATCAAAGCAGATTAGCAAAGCTTGAAAAAGTAAAGGAGACCTATAAAAACGGTTTAAAATGGATTCTGCTGGGTATTCTTACCGGTGCTGTTGTAGGCAGTATTTCCGCCTTCTTTGCCCATGGTATCGTACTGGCTTCCGCATTCCGGGTAAAGCACCCCCAGCTTCTTTTTGCCCTCCCCTTTGCCGGACTTCTTTTGGTCTTCGCCTACAGCATTCTGTCCGATAAAAATAAAAAGGGTACCAATCTGGTGATTGAGTCGGTGCGAAGAGGAGAAAAGTTGCCGGTGGAAATGGCTCCTCTGATTATTTTCAGCACTGTGCTTTCCCATCTCTTCGGCGCTTCCGTAGGTCGAGAAGGTGCCGCTTTACAGGTAGGGGGCTCCCTGGGTTCCAGTATCGGCAGAATTTTACATCTTTCTGAAAAAGAGCAAAGAAGAATTATGATGTGCGGAATGAGTGCAGCTTTTTCCGGGCTCTTCGGTACCCCGATAGCGGCCGCTATCTTTGCCATAGAGCTATGCACCGTAGGCAGTATTTACTATACCGCCTTACTCCCCTGTACCGTTTCCGCCTTAACAGCCCATTTTTTTGCGGAAAAAGTCATTCATGCTGAGGAACCGAATCTTGCCCTTTCTCTGATGGCGGAAATGGATTGGTCCTCTGCCCTATATACTCTTCTGCTGGCTGTTGCCGCCGCTTTGGTAAGTATAGTATTTGTCTCCTGCGCCCATAAAGCAAAGGATTTATTTAGCAAATACTTTCCAAATCCTTATCTACGTATTTTTGTAAGCGGAGCCATGGTTCTCCTTGCCACTTTGGCGCTAAACACCAATATCTATAACGGAACCGGTATTCAGCTGATTACGCAAACGATTCATGAACCCGGAACAAAGATTTTTCTCTTTGCCTTTTTCTTGAAAATTCTCTTTACTTCCGTTTCTCTTGGAGGAGGATTTCAGGGTGGAGAGATTGTTCCTTCCTTGTTTATAGGAGCAACGCTGGGCAATGCATTAAGCCGATTTTTGCCATTGGACCCTTCTCTATGTGCGGCACTGGGAATGACTGCCCTCTTCTGCGGCGTCACCAACTGTCCTCTGACCGCCTTACTCATCAGCTTTGAGCTATTCGGCTTCCAGGCCTCTTCCTACTTCCTTTTAGCCATCGCCATCAGTTATCTATTCTCAGGGAATTACGGACTTTACCACAGCCAAAAAATACTCTTTTCCAAAACAGAGGAAGAAGAAATAAATGAGCATACCCATTAGGTATGCTCATTTATTTCTTAACGAGTTTCCTTCGCAGTGCGCGGGGTATCTCATTTAGCCTTTTTTAAAACGGTTCGCCAAGCCCTTATCCTCCGGCTTGACCCGCAGATTAGTAACCTTCTCTTCTTCCCCCGGTCTTTGAATCTTTAATTCCAGAATGGTTCCTTCCGGTAATCCCTTGCCAAATTCTATCTGTAGGAACTTAGCTACCTTGGGGTGGTTTGCCTGAAAATCATCCAAGTCTCTACTAAACTGCATTAACTCCATGGGATTCATGTCATTTCTCCTTTTCTTTATGATTCGAATTGTTTCTCTACTACCCGATAAGCACCCAACATAACAAGCACTCTTCTTTGCATAATGCTTTCAGTTCTTTCAATGCTATCATTACTTTATGCTGTCTTGATTTCTGTTAGCCTAGGCTAATATTTTCCCAAAAGAGCATAGCCTAAGTTCCTTTTTCTGACAAGTATTATTTTGCCTCTTTTAGCTTTATTGCCCCCATGATCGTCTTTCCTTTCTCTTTCCGACTATTCTATACCTTGGGCTATATCTTCATAATATGCTTTATTTTGCTTCCATAGTCCCTTTATGCTATACTGCTTCGGTGTATTTTAAAAAGAATACTTCGATTACTTTATTGAGAAGGACTGAAACATGAGTAAAATCAAAGAAATCTCCCCGGAGGCTTGGGAGAAGGAAGAATATAAGCACTATACCCCCATCGACCTAAGAGAAGCAGAGGAATATGAAATTGGGCACATGGACAAGGCCCTCTCCTATCCCATAGAGACTTTGCTGGGGGAGGAAATCCCCCTGTCCATAGATGGACAATATCTCCTTTACTGCAAATACGGCACCCTTTCCAGAGAGCTTGGTGAACGACTTTCCGACAGGGGCTATCAGGTGACAAATCTGGAGGGAGGATATGGGAAATATGTTTTGCAGCAAATCAAGAAGGCCGCAAAACAGGAAGAACGACAGAAGGAAATTGAATTAAGCCTTAGAAAAAAATTCAAAAAGTCTATCTTTAC
>CALHIC010000237.1 GCA_938030845.1 uncultured Oribacterium sp.
TCTTAGGCTTCGGTGTGTCCTTCCTCTTTGCCCTCATTTTCCTCTGTTCCTTCTTTCAGTTCTGAAGGATTTTCCGGATGCTCCCCTTTTCCTTCCTTTTCCTTTACCTCGGCAAAAATCTTCATAAACTCTTTTCCGGTAATGGTTTCCTTCTCAATCAGGAACTTTGCGATTTCATCCAGAGCAAAACGATTTTCCAACAAAATCTTCTTGGATTCTTCGTAGCACTCCTTCAAAATTCGTGCCACTTCCTGGTCTACCTCTGTGGCGGTATCGTCTCCGCACTCTAAGACAGCCCGACCTCCCAGGTACATATTTTCCTGTCTGGCAAGTCCCATTAAGCCGAACTTCTCGGACATACCGTACTGGGTTACCATCGCTCTGGCAATCTTCGTCGCCTTCTCAATATCATTGCTGGCTCCGGTGGTTACGGTTTCAAAAACGATTTCCTCCGCCGCTCTACCTGCCAGACATTCCACCATCATAGAATGAAGCTCTGCCTTGGTATTCAGATATTTTTCTTCCTCCGGCACCTGCATGACATAGCCTAAGGCTCCCATGGTTCTCGGGACAATGGTGATTTTCTGTACCGGCTCGGAGTCCTTCTGCACCGCAGCCACAAGGGCATGTCCTACCTCATGGTAAGAAACAATCTTTCTCTCCTGCCGGGAAAGAATACGATCCTTCTTTTCCTTACCTACCAAAACCACTTCCACCGCCTCAAACAAATCCTTCTGACTAACCTTTTCTCTGCCGTTCTTTACCGCAGTGATGGCGGATTCGTTCATCATATTGGCAAGATCCGCTCCCACCGCACCGCTGGTGGCTAGGGCGATTTCGTCAAAGTCCACGCTGTCATCCAGCTTAATATCCTTGGCATGCACCTTTAAGATGTTGACTCTTCCCTTTAAATCAGGCTTTTCTACAATTACTCGACGGTCAAAACGTCCCGGACGGAGCAGAGCCGGATCCAGGATTTCCGGACGGTTGGTAGCCCCCATAACCATGATTCCCTTCCCTGCATCAAAGCCGTCCATTTCGGAAAGGAGCTGATTCAGGGTTTGCTCTCTTTCATCATTGCCCCCGTAACGGGTATCTCTGGTCTTACCGATGGCATCAATCTCATCAATGAAAATGATGCAAGGCGCAGTCTGGTTTGCCTGTCGGAACAAGTCTCTTACGCGGCTGGCTCCCACACCAACAAACATCTCCACAAAGTCTGAACCGGAAAGAGAGTAGAAGGGCACATTGGCCTCTCCTGCCACAGCCTTGGCAAGCAAAGTTTTTCCGGTTCCCGGAGGTCCTACCAAAAGGGCTCCCTTAGGAAGCTTCGCACCGATAGAAGTATATTTTGTGGGATTATGCAGGAAGTCTACGATTTCCACAAGGCTTTCCTTCGCCTCATCCTCACCTGCCACATCCTTAAAGCTGATGCCGGTGTCCTTCTGCATATACATCTTCGCCTTGGACTTTCCTACTCCGGAGAATCCTCCCCCGGAGGTTCCCATCTTCTTCACCATGGCGTTCATCAGAATAATCAGGAAAACAAAGGGCAGTACAATGCTGACAATAATCTGCATCAAAAAGGCGGAATTATCCGGTCTCTTTCTGTAAATCTCCACATTGTGTCTATAGAGACGCTCCACCAAAGATGCGGCATCCGCATTGACCGGCACCACATAATAGACTCTGCTTTCCCCCTGAGTCAGCCCGGAAGAGCCGTCGGATCCTGCATTATTTCTCCTCTTCAAATGATTCTTTAAAATCATCCCCAGAATCGTTTCCCAAGAAGTTCTCTCGGAAATATCTTCCTTAAAATAAACCTCTTCCGTTTTTACACTGCCCTCTTTGAGACCTTCCTCATTATTCTTAGAGGAATCTTGCGTCAATGAGGAATTCTGTTCAGAGGAAGAAGTATCTTCCTTTGACGTATCAAAGTTTAAGGACTTTCCTTCGTCATCATCCCTGGCAATGCCTTCCTTCTCCTCTTTACTTGGATTTTCCTTCGGCTGCTCCGTCTGCACTCTGCTCTTGGGATAAACCGTAATCTGTCCGTCTCCCCACTCTACCTTGGCCACCAAATCCTGATCCACCATAGAAAGAAAACGACTATAGCTTAATTCCTGAGACATGCCCTTGGTCATAAAACGCTGGGCTACCGTATATATAAAGAAGGTTACTGTTGCCGCTATTAAAACGATGAGAACCGTCTGCCCCCAGTTGGAGAAGCCTCCATTCTCACCGCCTTTAAAATCATTATTATTATCCATGCTACTCTCCTTATTCTCATGGCTTACGCCGTTATATCATTATACGGAGAGCCCCCACATAAAGCAAGGCAAATCGGCGTCGCTACAAGCTTTTTCCGTTTTGCCTATTTTTTTAAGATTTTCTATTATTTTTTTGTCAAACTCAATCTGCGTGCCCCATTTCAGACCTATATGCATAGAAAACTGTTAGAACTTTACAGCTGAGCCACTACGAAATCCCCCATTTCCGAACAGGACAAAAGCTTTTCCCCTTCTTTTCCGGAGAAGATATCCTTGGTTCTGCCCCCCAGCGCCAAGACCTTTTCCACTGCATTTTCTACTCTGGCCGCCGCTTTCTTCTCTCCCAAGGAAAGCTCTAAAAGCATGGCTGCGGATAGAATGGTGGCTAAGGGATTGGCGATATTCTGTCCCGCAATATCCGGAGCGGAGCCGCCGCTGGGTTCGTAAAGTCCAAAGGCATTTTCCCCTAAGGAAGCGGAGGGAAGCATGCCCAAAGAGCCGGCAATCTCCGCCATCTCATCGGAAAGAATGTCTCCGAACATGTTTTCGGTAACAATCACGGAAAAGTTTCTCGGATTTCGTACCAGTTCCATGGCAGTGGAATCCACTAAGGCGTGACGAAGCTCCACCTCCTTCTCTTTCTCTCCCAGCTTTGTAAAAATCTTTCTCCAAAGTCTGGAGCTGTCCAAAACATTGGCCTTATCCACGGAGCAAAGCCTTCCGCCCCTTGCCTTTGCCAGGGAAAATGCAATACGCCCGATTCTTTCGATTTCATGGGCCCGATAAATCAGCTCGTCTCTGGCCACCTCTTCTCCATTTTCCTCGGTAATGGAACGCTTTCCGAAATACAAGCCCCCGGTAAGCTCTCGAATCATCATAATGTCAAAGCCATCCCCAATGATTTCTTCCTTCAAAGGGCAGGCATCCCGAAGCTCCTTGTAAAGCTTGGCAGGACGAAGGTTACAAAAAAGGCCCAACTGCTTCCGAAGAGAAAGAAGGCCTGCCTCAGGGCGTTTTTCCACCGGCAAAGAATACCAGGGGGATACGCCCACCTTACCCCCAATGCTTCCCATCAGCACTGCTTGGGAAGCTTTGCAGGCCTCTAAAGTATCCTCCGGCAGAGGCTCTCCGTACAAATCAATGGCTGCGCCGCCAAAGGCTTTTTCCGTGAACTTAAGGCTAAAGCCCTCCAGCTCCGCTACCTTTTCCAATACCTTTCTGGCCTCTCTTACAATCTCCGGTCCGATTCCGTCTCCCGGCAATGCGCAAATGGAATACTGCATTTTCGCTCCTTTCTTTTCTAACACTTTTTTCACTGTTGAATGCTTACTCTTCTAAGAAACAAGGCTCTCCGGCTGTTATATACTTGCTCTCCTAGGATGCGAGACTCTATAGCCATTAAATCTTGCATTATATTCTCCTCTATTCTACTGTAAATTTCTTTTTTAACATATATGAATTTGCTATACTAGAAATAACGTGCTGTTTTTAAGCTTAAGTACATCGCTTTAGAAAGAGGAGTTTTATGGATAGATCACAGCTTACAGGAGAATTTAAACTGCATTCGGATTACGCTCCCATGGGGGACCAGCCTGCTGCCATTGAAAAACTGGTGAAGGGCTTGCAGGAGGGAAACCAGTTTGAAACCCTGCTGGGTGTCACCGGCTCCGGAAAAACCTTTACCATGGCCAATGTGATTCAACAAATCCAAAAGCCCACCCTCATCATTTCCCATAACAAGACACTGGCGGCACAGCTGTACTCCGAGATGAAAGAATTTTTCCCGGAAAATGCAGTGGAATACTTTGTTTCCTACTACGACTACTACCAGCCGGAGGCCTACGTTCCCAGCACCGACACCTATATCGAAAAGGACTCGGATATCAACGAAGAAATCGATAAATTGCGAAACTCCGCCATGGCAGCCCTTTCCGAGCGAAAGGATGTGGTGGTGGTGGCTTCCGTTTCCTGCATTTACGGCTTGGGAGCCCCCACGGAATATTTAAACATGGCCATTTCCCTCCGTCCCGGACAAATGCGTGATAGAGATGAATTGATTAAAAACCTGGTGGAAATCCAGTACAACCGAAACGATATGGATTTTCGCCGTGGAACCTTCCGGGTAAAGGGGGACATCGTAGACATTTTCCCCGCGTCCGAAGGAGAGCAGGCCTACCGTATCCAGTTTTTCGGAGACGAAATCGAGGAAATCCAGCTGATTGATGCCCTCACCGGGAAGGGCAAGGCAAAGCTTGAGCACTGCATGGTCTTCCCTGCCACCCCCTACGTTATTCCTATGGAGAAAATGAAGATTGCCTGTAAAAACATTTTGAAAGAGCTGGACGAACGGGTGGCCTATTTCAAAAGTGAAGAAAAGCTTTTGGAGGCCCAGCGTATTTCCGAACGAACCAACTTTGATGTGGAAATGATTCGGGAAACCGGTGTATGCTCCGGCATCGAGAACTACACCAGACACTTGAATTTCGCCCAGCCCGGAGAGCCCCCCTACACCCTAATGGACTACTTTCCGGAGGATTACCTGATTATTGTGGACGAGAGCCATATCAGTCTGCCCCAGATTCGAGGGATGTATAACGGAAACCTATCCCGAAAAACCACTCTGGTGGACTTCGGATTCCAGCAAGAGAATTGCAAAATGATATGCGTCTTGCC
>CALHIC010000238.1 GCA_938030845.1 uncultured Oribacterium sp.
AACCCAGCAGCTTCCTATTCCCAGCTCTTCCACAAACAGCACCAGCTCTTCCCCATAGAAACCGATTTTCTCCCGAAAATGGGCAAGTCCCGCATTTCCCTTTAAGAGAATCAAACTTCGTACATTTTTGAAAAGTCCGTAGCTTTTCCGAAAATCCTGAAATGCTCTACTGCCGTCTTCTTCAAACTCTATCGTAAGTCCTGTTTCCAGATTGATTGCAGAAATTTTATTTTGAATCGCCTCCATTTCCTCCTCGGACAGAGGGGCAGGAGTAAAAATACGATGTGATTTACGATGTAGGATTGCGTCTGTCATGCTTTTCTTCTAATTAGCCTTTCTTTTTAGAATTTATTTCTTTCGTTTTCCTTCAGCATTTATAGCTATTACAAAATTTATTACCGACTTTTATGACCAAGCCTTGTGCCGGCCTCTTCTCTATTTTTAATAGCCAAAAACACCCTTCCTAGTATAGAAAGTTTTTTGCAAAAAGCAAGGGAGAGGATGTCACTTCCTCTCCCTCTTTTCAGCTTCTTCCCTATTCTTTTTGATGGTTTCCGAAAGCTCTATTAAATGCCTTAGAATCTTACTGATATACTGTCCGTCTTTCCGGCTGATACAAGCCGTACAAAAGGTCAAAGGACATTCGTATACATCTCCCATGGCTCCAAGATCCGTCAAAACAGGCAGACCATAGTATACATTCTTCTTGTTGCTTAAGTTGATAAACCACTTCCCTCCAAGATGTTTTCGGAAGGTCTCTCCCACATAAATAGACAGCTGGTCCAGAATTTCCTTATCCTCAATTAACTTATGGTGATCCTCATAATGCTCAAGAAGCCAAGCTTCTACTGCATCCAAGGACTGAATACTGTAATCCAGAGTAAGCTTTTCTTTCTCTGCAAATTCTCCGGTAACATAGTCCATCTTGAAGCCGATAAAGAAAATCCATTCTTGAAAGTTTTCTTCAGTATAGGCCATACCTTCACTCCTTTTATACTATTTTACAATGTCTATTCATAAACGAATCTGAAACCATTCTTTCCCTCAGCCCAAAATTAGAGTCCTTATTGTTCGATTGATAAATGAAGGTATCTCCTATAATCACTTGCGGCAAATAGCACTCTCTCCACAAGAAGCTTATCTCCCTCTATTCTATAGAATGCCAGGTAAGCTTTAAAGCTAATATAATAGTAGCCGGTAAATAAATCTTCGTAATATAGGGGAGTCGCTGCTTTAGGATATATTGCTTTTGCTTCTATTTTGTCAAATAAATCATTTAAGTACTTCTCGCAAATATCGTAGTCCTTGGATGCTTCAAAGACCTCATGCCAAACCCGATCAAGGTCTTTTCGTGCTGATGGTGAATATTCTACATTATATTTCATTTGCGCTTACTACGAAAATATGCCCGTACATCCTCAGCAGATAAATATCCCTCTTCTTCCCCGGAGCGCCTTCCTTCATTTAGTTCACACATAAGGCGAAGCATGGTTTTCGTTTTCTCAAATTCTTCGTCCTCTGCAATATCTCGAATGGCATATTTCCCTCTCCCATTAACAGTTAAATAAACGGGAGAACCGGGGGATACTTTTTCTAAAACAGAATTGTAATTTCTAAGATCTGAAACAGGACTAATATTTGCCATAAACGCACATCCTTTCCTACTTTCTCTTTCCTTTTCTTTATCCCCCATCATAACACGCATAGAATACCGAGACAATATTTTACGATAAATTTTACTTAAAATTACGCCTCATATATTTTCATAGATATTTGTGTTAAAGCTATGCTTCCCTCTCCTACTCTGCTTTTAACAATGCACTTACCAATGCCGGAATCGCCGCAAAATCCTCTTCCTTGGCCACCCATTCCGCTCGAATATTTTCGGGAATCACATGAAAGCCTGCCCCCTTTAAGGACTCCTGTAAAACCTTCACGGACTCTCCGCTCCAGCCATAGCAGCCGAATGCCGCTGCCTTTTTCTTTTTAAACTTCAGCTGCTTTAAAAACTCAAGCCAGCCTGCCACAGGAGACAAAATAGAATTTGCCACCGTAGGAGAACCTACTGCAAGAGCTTTTGACTTAAAGACCTCCGTCATTACTTCATTTTTATCCGACTTAGAAATATTAAAGACCTTCACCACCGTATCCGGACTTTGCCGATGAATCTCCTCCGCAATACTGTAGGCAATCTTTGTGGTGCCCTCCCACATGGTATCAAAGGCAATCGTCACCTGATCTTCCTGATAATCCTGTGCCCACTCCGCATATTTTTCCACAATCTGCATGGGGTTTTCCCGCCAGATGGCTCCATGGGAAGGAGCAATCATTTCAATAGGCAGATTCAAAGCCGTAATCTCCTCCAGCTTTTTCCGTAAAATCGGAGCAAAGGGAGCCACGATATTGGCATAGTACTTCATGGCTTCCTTCATAAGAACGCATTGATTTGCCTTATCGTTAAAAAGCTCCTCCACCGCATAATGCTGTCCGAAGGCATCCATGGAGAAAAGGATATTGTCCCCGGTTAAGAAAGTTGCCATGGAATCCGGCCAGTGGAGCATCCGCATTTCCAGGAAAATAAGCTTCTTTCCGTTTCCGATATCCAAGGAATCCCCGGTCTTAACTACGTGGAAATTCCAGCCCCTCTTGCCATACTGTCCTTCAATGCTTTTTACCGCATTTTCCGTACAATAAATCGGCACATCGGGAATCTCTTCCAAAATAGTGCTAAGGGAGCCGGAATGGTCGCACTCCCCATGATTTGCCACGATGAAATCAATCTTTTTTAAATCAATTTCTTTTTTCAGATTCTCCACAAAGTCAAAACGGTGGGGTGTCCAAACCGTATCCATCAAAACCGTCTTTTCTTCCTCGATGAGATAGGCATTTTGGCTGGAACCGTTGATGATAGAATAATCATCTCCATGAAAATGCTGTAGTTCCCAGTCGATATAGCCTATCCAACTGACATTTCCCTTTACCGCTTTTCTCATCTTTTCCTCCTAAAGAATCCTCTTATGTACTCTAAATGTTCTCTTATGCCAAACTGATTAACAAAGCCATTTTGAAATTTCCCTTTGCTGTTACTGCATGTCGTCCTGCCTTGGCAAAATGGAACTCTTCTCCCGCATGAATCACATGGTCAACGCCCTCATACTGAATCACTGCCTCTCCTTCCAGAGCAAATACCATAGCCTCTCCCGGCGCTGCATGCTCGGAAAGACCGGTTCCCTCAGAAAAGGACATCAGCACAAACTTCATTTTCTCATTGTGCATCAAGTCCATGTTTACAATCTTGCCCTCCTGATAGGGGAGTAAGTCTGCCAAACGAAAAACCTCACCTGCCTTTACCGCTTCATTCATAAAATCTTCCCTCCTTATGGAAATTTCTGTGTATACTGCACCCTTTTCGCTACGGATTCCCACCGGTTTATCCACCGGGGTGAGAATGGCCTGCCCCTTGGAAAGGAACTTTCCTTCTCCTGTTCCGTAAACTTCTATCTCCCCCTCCGCTACGAAAAGTAGCTTATGATAGGGATAAAGCTCTGCACTGATATCCGTCCTCTCCGCCATGGAAAAATAAATGACGGCGTTTTCTCCCGGATGAATCTGCTTAGATACGGTACATCCCCGTACCGGTGGATTCTCTCTTGCTATGGAAAACACTTCTCCGACTTTTTCTTTCATAAGCCTCCTTTCTTTGCCGAAGGACTTTGATTTTGAAAATGCTTTAGGCTTTAAAAACATTGTTTTTGAAGTCTCTTTAAGCTCTAAAAAGTTTTGCCCTAGAAACGCTTTAAACTTTAGATTTATAAAAGGTTTGCATCTTTAAATCCTTCTTACAAAGTCTATTGTATACAATATATGCGATTCATTTGTTGCAAATGCAACAAATGAATCTAACAAAAGCAAAAAAGAATTTTTACCGATATATCTCATACAGATGCTTTCTACAATTAGATACATTATTTATCGCCATAATGAGAACCACATTCTGCAATTTCCAGCATATCTCCCACAATACGAAAAACAATCCGATTCTTTTCATCGATTCTTGCACTCCAAAAACCGGACAAATTACCTGATAATTTTTCCGGTTTTCCAATACAATTATATCCATTTCTATCTATGTCTTTCAAAATTTTATTTATTCTTCTTAGTGTTTTCTTATCTTGTCCCTGCCAGTATAAATATTCCTCCCACGCTTCATCATGCCATATTTTTCTCATTATTCGGCCTCAATAAGCTCATGCTCATGTATCTTATATCCGGCCTTCATCTCCGCAACTCGTCTTTCCAAAGTAGCTAAATGTTCACTGCTATAAAACGTGTCTCTCTCTGTTGTAATTTCAAATGGAATTCTTCTTTCACGAACTACTGTTTTAGCAAAAATGCAAAATGCTGTAGTCATATTCATCCCCACATCAGAACAAAACTCATCAAACTGTTTCTTTAAATCTTCATCCATACGAACACTGATACTCGTCTGTGCCATAAGAAAGCCTCCTTATCTGTATTGAATTTTAGAATCATATTTTATATATTATATATACATTGTACTATATTTTCAATGCAATGTATATATAATTATTGTTAATTTGGTAATTTGCATTATAAAGTAAATCACCATACTAATTTTTAAAAATTGATTCGCTAATCAAGATAATTTATTCACTATTCTTTTAAGGAAATATTAACTCTTTATCAACTAACCTTGCTTCCATTTCCAAAGAGCCGTTCCGAAAATGAGGGCATAGCCCACAAAGCTATAAACGTCCGGAATTTCCCCAAAGACCACAAAGCCCAAAATAGCCGCAAAGAGTACCTGAGAATAGTCAAAGACGGAAATCTCCTTTGCAGGGGCATAGGCATAAGCTTTTGTCACAAAGATTTGTCCCACCGCCGCACTACATCCTGCCAAAATTAAAAAGATAGTCTGTTGTGCAGTCATTGGCTTGTATTGCAAAAGAAAAAATGGAAGCAATGCTAAAACGGAAAACATCGAAAAAGAAAAAACCACTACCGGGCCTTTCACGCCACCTAAGCCTACCTTGCGGACAAAGGTATAGGCCGTTCCCGCCGAAAATCCACCAAAAAGTGCCACCAGTGCGGGAAGCCCCACAATTCCCTGCCCGGGCTTCACCACAAAGGCTGCTCCCAGCAAAGCTAAGAGTACGGAAACAATCGCCATCTTATTGGGCTTTTCTCCCAAAATAAAAATAGACATTACAATAGCAAAGAAAGGCGCCATTTTCTGTAAAATACTGGCATCCCCCAGCTTCAGATACGTAATTGACCAAAAGTTACAAAGAATCCCCAAGGTTCCAAAACAGCAACGAAGCAACAAAGGAATTCTAAGCTCCTTGGGTACAGAATAACGTATTCCCTGTTGCCGCATCATCACAAAGGCAATCAAAGCCGCCACACAATTTCGAAACATTGCCTTCTGCATGGTAGGTACATCTCCGGAAAGCTTCACAAAAAAAGCCATTCCTGCAAAGCCTGCTGCTGAAAGGATTATGGAGATGATTCCCTTTATTTTTCGTTCTTTTTCTACTCTGATTTCTTCTTTCATTTATACTACTCTACTTTCTAAACTAAATATACTGTCTTATTATAACGAAGATGAAATAAAACAGCCAGCCTAGTGCATCTACAATTCTCCCCAACATATCCTCATTTTAATCCACCCCTATAAACTCTCTATTCCTTTTCTCCTATAAAGCCTTTATACTGAAAACACTTGAACAAATAAGCTTCTATTCCAATTGAAAGTATACAGAAAGTTTGACGGCATCCTATGTACAGCGCTATTGATAATATTCATTTTCATTTTTTATATATTGATCGCTATTCCTTCGGGCGAAATTGGATTTTCCCGGAAAGCAGCATTCCCTACAACATGCTCCGTTACATTGAATCCGGAACCGCCAGCTTCTTTATAGATTCTCAGGAGTATTCTGTCAAAAAAGACCAAATCATCTATATTCCCAAAGGAAGTCAGCTCTCCTGCTTTGCCACCAGCAGTCATTTTTCCTTCACCAGTATTCGATTTACCAGCTCTGTTTTTTTTGAAGGAGGAGACTTACTGGGGGATTATTATCATTTACCTAAGATTATGGAGGGTAAGGGAGAAAGCCTTTATTTTGATGAAATGTATCAGTGGGTCAAAAAAGACAGTCCCGCTAAGATGTTCTTTGTCAGAGGTTATTTAGAGCTTTTGATTGCCTCTCTCATTGCCAAGGTCAATCCGGAAAGAGATCAAGAAGAGTTTCCTTCTATTTCTTTGAATACTAAAAACGATATAGAAGAACAAGCTAAAAACTCAGCTAATTTATCTTCTCAAAGTCAGCCATCTTCATGTTCAAAAAAGGAAGACACAGAAGAACAGGACTTAGCAAAAATCAGAAATCAAATCAAAAAATCCGGTACCGCTATGGATTCTCGTATTCAGGGAGTAGTGGATTATATTCTCTTGCATCCCAATGAAAAATATTCTCCTAGCCGCTTAGCGGAAATGGCGGAATTAAGCAAGCAAAGATTTACTGCTCTATTCAGTTCCCAGCTGGGAAAGTCTCCTATGGTCTATATAAAAGAGCTGAAGCTTACCACTGCCGCCAGAAAATTACTGGTTTCCAACCTTCACATCAACGATATTGCCTATGAACTGGGCTATGAAGATACCAATTACTTTATTCGTGAATTTAAACGAGCATTTGGCTGTACTCCCAAGCAGTACCGTCAGATTGCAAAAGAATAAAAAATATTTCTTATCTGAATATGATTGCAAAAGATATATCTTATTGATAGTAAAAATTCTGTTTTTCGAGTGTAAAATGCTATTATTAAGTCTATTTTCTATGGAATCGTCTAATTTTTTCCTATATTATACAAATTAATCAGTTATTATACACAAAGAAATATTGCAAGTCCCAAAAGGAACTTGCAAACAAGATGCCCTAGGATTCCCCTATAGCACTTGCATATTAATAAGGAGGACGATTTATGAGAAAAAAGATTTTAAGCGCTATGCTGAGTCTGGCAATGCTTTGCACAGCTCTGAGCGGATGCGGCAGCAGTGCCGCAAAGGAGGAAAGTAAAGCTCCGGAGCAAAACAGTAGCGAAGCAAAGGGCAGTGAGGAAAAGGCGGAAGCAGCTGAATTGGAAGGAGATATCACTTTCTGGCATTCCTTCACGCAGGGTCCCAGATTGGAAACCATTCAGGCAGCTGCAGATAAGTTTATGCAGGAGCATCCGAAGGTTAACATCAAAATCGAAACCTTTTCCTGGAATGACTTTTACACCAAGTGGACCACAGGACTTGCTTCCGGGAATGTGCCAGATATGAGCACTGCGTTGGTAGGGCAGGTTTCCGAAATGATTAATTCCGACGCAATCATTCCACTAAACGGATTAATTGACGATATCGGACGAGATAAGTTCTATGAAAACGCGTTAAATGAACTTTCCGTAGATGGTAACAACTATGCGGTTCCTCTCTATTCACACGCCATGGTGATGTGGGTTCGCAAGGATTTACTGGAAAAAAATAACTTAGAGGTGCCAAAGACATGGGATGAGCTTTATGAAGAAGCCAAAGCGCTAACCAAAGACGGTATTTACGGTCTCTCCTTCCCCTGCGGTTCCACAGACTTCCAGGCCACCAATTTCCTGAACTTCTATGTTAAGGGTGCCGGAGGAAGCTTATTGACTGATGATTTAAAGGCCAACCTTACCAGTGATTTGGCTATAGAAGGAATCAACTATTGGCTGAAAGTCTATAAGGATTGCTCTCCAAAGGATTCCATTAACTACAATGTACTGGATCAGGCCACTCTATACTATCAGGGAAAAACCGCCTTTGACTTTAACTCCGGATTCCAAATCTCCGGTGTTGCGGCAAACTCCCCGGATTTACTGGATTACGTAGACTGCTACCCGATTCCTACCATTAAGGGAACAGAGCAAAAGGGTATTACCACCTCTAACCAGCCTTTGGTTATTTGGAAGAATTCTAAGCATCCTGAAATCTGCGAAGCCTTTATCAAAACCTTATATGAAGAAGACACCTATGTGAAATTCCTCCACTCCGTTCCTGTCGGAATGCTTCCGGCAATCAAGGGAATCGAGGATTCTGAAGCATACAAAGATGATCCCACTATTCAGAAATTTGCTCATGCGGAAGAAGTACGCCTCCTCGGAGACTTCCTGCACGGGGCGGTGGCAGTCGGGGCAGCAGCCGTTCTCGTCCAGCTGCAGCTTCGTCCAGTAGCTCTCGCACGGCGTGCAGTAGAGCCCCTTGTACGCGCCCTTGTAGATATCGCCCTGATCGTAGATCTTTTGGAAAATATGCTGTACGAGTTCGTGGTGACGCTCCTCCGACGTGCGGATGAAGTCGTCATAGGAGATGCCGAGCAGCCGCCAGAGTTCCTGAAAGCCCGCGACAATGCGGTCGACGTACTGAAGGGGCGTCACCCCCTCCTTCTCCGCCGCCTGCTGAATCTTTTGCCCGTGCTCATCCGAGCCGGTCAGAAAGAACACATCGTAGCCCGCAAGCCGCTTGAACCGCGCAATCGTGTCCGCAACCGTCGTGCAGTACGCGTGCCCGATGTGGAGTTTGGCGCTCGGGTAGTAAATTGGTGTGGTGATGTAAAATGGAGTCTTTTCGCTCATA
>CALHIC010000239.1 GCA_938030845.1 uncultured Oribacterium sp.
GGTGGAGCTGGATATTCAGCTGACTAAGGACCGGGAATTTGTGGTAATGCATGATTTGGAACTTTCTCGGCTTGTTGGAGTGGAAAAAAAGGTCTACGACTGTACCCTTTCGGAGCTCACCGCTATGACGGTGCATCAGGGGGAGTTTAGCGGAAAAATTCCAAGCCTTCGGGAATTTGTACAGCGGGCAAAGGCGCTGAATATGCCCCTTCTGATAGAGATTAAGCCTCATGGAAAGGAACCGGAGAATTTTTCGGAAATTCTTCTGGAGAAGCTGGAAGAATACGGGGTGGAAAAGACGAACCCCCTGATGTCTTTAGACATTTCCCTGATGGAGGGGATAGAAGAGGCTGCTCCGGAATGGAAGACCGGGGTGGTGATTCCGGTGCAATTCGGAGATTTTGCCACGGAAAATGTGGACTTTTATGCGATTGAAGATTCCTCCTATAACGGCTACCTGATGGGGGAGGTGCAGGATATGGGGAAGGAAATTTATGTTTGGACCATCAATGAAGAAGACAAAATCATCAAATATCTGCAAAGCCCGGTGGACGGCATGATTACGGACGATCCCGGGGAGGTATTAAAGCTTCGAAAGGATATGCTGGAGGATAGAAGCTATTACGGTATGTATGAGCGCATGGCGGGGTAGGGGGCTTTGATGCAGTATAGGCGTGAAATCAAGCACGCTTCCGCTACGCTCGCCCCTGCGGAGGGAAGGAACTAATAAAATTAAAGGTGTACGCGCTGATGCAGTATAGGCATGAAAACGAGCACGCTCCCGCTATGCTTGCCCTTGCAAAGCGAAGGACTGTACTCAATATGAGAAAGCGCTTTGATGCAGTATAGGTCTGTAATCGGGGCACGCTCCCGCTAACTTCGCCTACGTAGCAGTACTAACTTCAAGCGTCGCCTTGGCTCGCTTTCAGTAAGTACTGACGGGCTCAGATTGCCCCCTATTACAGACCTATACTTCATCATTCGCTTTGGTTATTAGATTTCTACAGTCCTTCGCTTCGCAGGGGCTCTGTAGGTACCGGCGGGCTCAGATTGCTCTCTTTCATGCCTATACTGCATCTGTCGCGTTAGCTTTTCAATTTCCACAGTCCTTCGCTTTGTAGGGGTTTTGTAGGCTCCGGTGGGCCCGGATTGCTTTCTTTCGTGCCTATACTGCATCATTCGCTTCAGCTATTTGATTTTTACAGTCCTTCGCTGCGCGGGTTTGCCAGTACTGACGGGCCTAGGTTGCTCCATATTCAATCCTATATTGATGAAAGTCTCTTTTTTTGCTTTTTTATAGTCCTTACCGGTATTGTTTGTGAGGGCGTACTTCTATGCACTTATATATTGCATAAAAATCTTGCAATATTTATAGAATCACTATACAAATCATACAAAAGTTATGTTAAAAAATCGTCAAAATCCGCCTAGTGCTTTTTAATCGCATTACTGATATGATTAGGGTAAATCTAAATAAGAATAGGAAGATTTCGGGGTTTTGCTTTGAAAGACAATCTTCGCGCTTACTATGGGAAGGAATGTTTAGTTAAAAAGTCCTGTCAGACATACTTTAGGAGGTGCTATTGGTGGAAGAGAGCTTGATGAAGAATTATACGGAGATTTTACAGAATGAGCTGGTGCCGGCCATGGGCTGTACGGAGCCCATTGCCATCGCCTATGCGGCTGCAGCAGCAAGAAAGCTTCTGGGAGAAGAGGTTAAGGAGATAAAGCTTTGCTGCTCCGGTAACATTATTAAGAATGTAAAGGCGGTTACCGTTCCCAATTCCGGCGGTCAGAAGGGTATGCAGGTAGCGGCTATTTTGGGGGTACTGGGCGGTGATTCCGATTTAAAGCTGGAGGTTTTATCCACGGTTACGGATGAGGATCGGGAACAATGCAGAAAGCTGGTGGATACCGGTTTTTGCAAGGTGAGCTTTCAGGAGGAAGGCCCTAAGCTTTACATTGCGGTAGAGCTTCTGTCCGAAAACCATAAGGTAAAACTGGAGATTGCAAACCAGCACAGTAACATCATTTACATGGAAAAGGATGGAGAGGTTCTTTACAAAGAGGGAGAAGAGGATAAGCAGGATGTAATCTCCACAGGAGGAGATCGGAGCCTGATGTCCCTTCAGGGCATTTTGGATTATGCCAATACGGTGGATTTATCTTTGGTAAGGCCCTCTTTACAGAGACAGGTGGAGATGAATCTGGCGATTTCTCAGGAGGGCTTGGACAATCCCTGGGGGGCCAGTGTGGGAAAGACGATTTTGGAGACCTGGGGCTCCGATGTACGGGCCTGTGCCTGCGCCAGAGCGGCGGCAGGATCTGATGCCAGAATGAGTGGCTGTCCCCTTCCGGTAGTGATTAATTCCGGCTCCGGAAATCAAGGAATTACCGTAAGTATGCCGGTGGTGGAATATGCGAAGGCCCTTTCCATTTCCGAAGAGAAGATGTACAGAGCCTTGATTGTCAGCAATCTGGTGTCCGTTTACATTAAGCATTATATCGGTGCTCTGTCCGCCTTCTGCGGAGCGGTAAGTGCCTCCTGCGGAGCGGGTGCCGGCATTACCTATCTTTGCGGCGGCAATTATCAGAAGATCGGTCGTACCATCAGCAACACCTTAGGCAATGTGGGGGGCATTGTCTGTGACGGTGCCAAGCCCAGCTGTGCGGCGAAGATTGCTTCCTCCGTCCATGCCGCTATTTTGGCTCACCACATGAGTATGAAGGATCAGGGCTTCCATGGGGGAGAAGGCATTGTGGAAGAGGATGTGGAGAAGACCATCAGAAATATGGGCTATATCGGAAAGGTGGGCATGCAATCCACCGATAGAGAGATTTTGAAGGTAATGACCGATCAGGTGGATGTGAATTCCTGTGTGTAGGAATTTTCGGTGTCCTGACC
>CALHIC010000240.1 GCA_938030845.1 uncultured Oribacterium sp.
ACCCCATTACAGATTAGATGGTTAGTTTAATATAACTTTTATATTTTTCTTTTTCTTTGTCTGCTATACTAAGAGTATAAAATAATAATACTTCTCAATTTTAAGAAAAATTTGAGAAAAGCAGAAGGAAGTACTGAAGACAGTAGAACAAATAAGGAGGAAAACTATGTTTGAACAAGTAAAATTAGACTATACCTTTGATGCTCTGGAGCCCCATATCGACACGATGACTATGGAAACCCACTATGGAAAGCATCATGCCACCTATACCAAGAACTTTAATGATGCGGTGGAAAAGGCGGGACTTGGCGGAAAATCAGTAGAAGAGATCCTTTCTTCTCTCTCTTCCGTGAGTGATGAGGCCTTAAGGAACGCTTTACAGAATAATGGTGGCGGTTTCTATGACCATAATTTGTATTTTTCCGTTATGAGTCCTAAAAAGGGAACAAAACCAAGCCCTGCCCTGGCAGAGGCAATCAACAGAGACTTCGGATCCTTGGAAAAGCTGGTGGAAACCTTGCAGAATCTGGCTTTGGGACAGTTCGGTTCCGGATGGGCGTTTTTATCGGTAGATAAAGAAGGAAAGCTCTATGCCACAAAGGCCGCAAACCAGAACAATCCTTTTATGGAAGAAGGACAGCATACCCCCATCCTGGGAATTGATGTTTGGGAGCATGCCTACTACCTTCGTTATAAGAATCTAAGAGGCGACTATCTGAAAAATTTCTTCGAGGTTTTAGACTGGGAGAAGGTCAGCGAGAATTATGAGCGTGGCAGATAAATTTGTTTCCTTCATAACAAGGTCTGAATTCGGAATACTTTTCGACTAAGCTCGACTTTAGTTATAATAGACTGTAGAAATAAAAAGCTACGCTCCGATGCAGTATAGGTCTTTCCTCGGGGCACGCTCTCGCTAGCTTCGCCACTTAACAGTACTAACTTCAAGCGTCGCTTTGCTCGCTTTCAGTAAGTACTGAAGGGCTCAGACTACCCCCTATGAAAGACCTGTACTGCATCAGTCGCGTTGGTTAATGGATTCCTACAGATTTTATTCCGGTAACGCTCTCGCTAGACAAGTACCGGCGAGTCTGAAGTATTCTTTCTTCTGACCGGTATGAAGGAAACAGGCATATTATCTTTCGAGAAATAAAAAAAGTATTCTACTCCGATACTCATTCTAGCGGAGTAGAATACTTATTTTTTTTCTAAAAATATGCTAAAATAAAGCGCTAAAAAATTTATGTGAGAATTATTGTTAACACACTATAAAGTATACTTCAAATAGTATAAAAAGGAGAAAGCAATGGCTGATGTGAAAAGAGAAAGCGGGAAAAATATTTTTTTGTGTAATGATTTTCCGGGCTATGGGAAGGTGGCTTTACAGGGGATGATTCCTACCTTAACGGCAATGAAATATCAGCTGTTTTCCTTGCCTACCGCTTTGGTTTCCAATGTGTTGGACTTTGGCAAGGCGGAAATTTTAGATACTACGGAATATATGAAGGGAAGCGTTAAGGTCTGGAGAGAACTGGGCTTTACCTTTGATGCCATGGCTATCGGTTTTATTACCGGGGAAAAGCAGGGAGAATTTTTGGCGGAGCTTTGTAAGGAAGAAAGAGAGAAGGGCTGCGTTATTTTCTTTGATCCTATTATGGCGGACAATGGAAAGCTCTATTACGGGATTTCACCGGAGGCGGTGGAAAGTAGAAGAAAGCTTATGGGGCTTTCAGATTATATTGTTCCCAACAGTACCGAAGCTCTGTTATTGGCGAGGAAGAATCCGGAGCAGTCGGATTTTAGCTTGCAAGAAGCGAAGGAGCTGGTAAGCGCTTTGCGAGAGGCCGGAGCAAAATCGGTTTGTATTACCAGTATGAAGATTGACGGACAAAATTGTGTTTTCCTTTATGACGAGAAGAAGGGGGAGTTTTGCCGGATTCCTTACAGAATGAGAGACAAGCATTTTGTGGGAACCGGAGATTTGTTCTCCGCTCTTCTTCTGGGACGTTTTATGCAGGAAAATGATTTTTTTGCCGCAGGAATGTGGGCGGTGGAAAAAATCGGAGCCTTTATCGATGCTTATGAGGAGGATCATCTTTCCGAAAAGGGTATTCCTATGGAGCGCTATCTGAGTCTTTTAAATGCGTAGTTCTGACTCTTAAATTTTGTACAGTAAAAGTCTGACTCTTTATGTTTCCAGAGAAGATGCGCCGAAGCATAGGAGATATGAAAAATAAGTATGGTTCTTTTCGCTCTGCCGGGGCATTCCCATGGGGGAATTCTTGAAAGAGAAGGTCTTTTGTGCTAGAGTTTAGACTTACAGTTTTTAAGGAGGACATTATGAAAAAGAGATTTGGAGTAGCATTGGTCTTGTCTATGGCCATGGTTTTAGGGGCTTGTGGTGCTAAGCAGCAGGCAGAGAGTGTAAAGGGTACAGAGCAGAAGGATACAGAAGCCTCTACTGCAGCGAAAGAGGAAAGCAAGGAAGCGGATAGCAAGGCAGATGCCGGAGACGGAAAGACCTACAAGATAGGTATTTTAAAGTTTATGGACCACCCCTCCTTAAACCAGATTGAGGACAGTCTTTGTGAGGAGCTGGATAGCTTGTCAGAAAGCTCCGGAGCAAAGTATGAGTATAAGGAATATCGTCTGAACGGACAGGGAGATGCCTCTGTATTAAACCAGATGACTGCGCAGCTGATTGCGGATGATGTGGATGTGATTGTTCCCATTGCTACCCCGGCGATTCAGGTAGTACAGTCTCAGACCGAAGGAAAAAATATCCCCATCGTTTTCTCCGCAGCCTCCGATCCGGTTTCCGCAAAGCTTGTGGATTCTATGGAAAAGCCGGGAGGAAATATTACCGGAACCTCCGATTTCTTAAATACGGATGCCATTATGGATTTGATTTTTGCTCAGAATCCTGAGGCAAAGAAGATCGGTCTTCTGTACTCCAAGAGTGAAGACTCCTCTCAGCAGCCTATTGCTGCAGCGAAGAAGTATCTGGCTGACAAGGGTGTGGAAGTAGTGGAAAAGACCGGAACCACCACCGATGAGGTAAGTCAGGCTGTGGATGCACTGATTGCAGAGAAGGTGGATGCAATCTTTACCCCTACAGACAATACCATTCAGAAGGCAGAGCTTTCCTTCTATGAGAAGCTGATAAAGGCGAAGATTCCTCACTACGGCGGAGCGGATTCCTTTGCGTTAAATGGAGCCTTTGCCGGTTACGGCGTAGATTACGTACAGCTTGGAAAGGCTACTGCGGATATGGTGGATGAGGTACTTCGCCAGGGTAAGGACACGGCAACCCTTCCGGTTCAGACCTTTGATAACGGTATTGCAACAGTCAATACGGAAACTGCCGAAAAATTAGGCTATTCCTTAGATAAGATTAAAGAAGCCTTCAAGCCGTTCTGTACCAAGATTGTGGAGATTAAGACGGAAAAAGAATTTAAATCATAGGATACAAGATGAGTGGATTTTTAACAGTAGGAATTATGAAAACAGCTGTGGAACTGGGGCTTATTTATGCCCTGGTTGCCATGGCACTATTTATTTCTTATAGTATTTTAAATATCGCAGACCTTTCTACCGACGGATCCTATACTTTAGGCACGGCAGTGTCTGCAGTTTTTACGATTTCCGGACATCCGATTTTGGGAATTTTTATGGCTATGTTATCCGGTTCTCTTTCCGGCTTTGTCACGGCCTTTTTGCAAACTACTCTGGGGATTGAAAGTATTTTGGCGGGAATCATTGTGAATACAGGACTTTATACCGTGAATTTAGCGGTGATGGGTTTTTCTTCCAACCTGTCCATCTTTGGTACAGACACAATTTTTACGCTCTTTGCAGGGGATAATGCCTTTTTAAATGAGTGGGGAGTGGTGATTCTCCTTAGTATTATTGTTCTTCTTCTTTGCTTTTTCTTAAAATGGTTCTTTAAAACCGGACTGGGTCTATCGATTCGAGCAACGGGAGACAGTCCTGCTATGGTCCGGGCTTCCTCCATTAATCCCACCTTTACCATTACGGTAGGACTTTGTCTGTCCAATGCTTTAACCGGTCTTTCCGGCTCTTTAATCGCACAGTATAACAAAACGGCTGATATTAATTTGGGTACCGGTATGGTAACGGTGGCATTAGCATCTTTAGTTATTGGGGAAAGCATTTTCGGAAAGAAAAAGCTGATTTTGCGTCTTTTGGGTGTGGTATTCGGTTCTCTGCTTTATAGAAGCATTATTGCACTGGCTTTACGTTTAAAGGTACCGACGGAAGCCTTCAAGCTGGTCAGTGCTTGCATTGTGGCTCTGGCAATTTCTTCCACCAAGGTGAAGGAGCTTTTACAATACAGCAGATTAAGACGAAATGCTATGGAAAGACAGAAA
>CALHIC010000241.1 GCA_938030845.1 uncultured Oribacterium sp.
TGGCGAAGCTAGCGAGAGCGTGCCCCGTTTCAGACCTATATTGCTTAGAAAATTTTTTTGATTTTTTATAGCCTACTTATAATTTCTATTATGCGCCGAACTGTAATCCGTCTAACTTCACGCCGGGGCCCATGGTAGAAGTCAAGGTGATGGACTTCAGGTAGGTTCCCTTTAAGGAAGATGGACGAGCCTTTACGATGGCTGCCATTAATGCATCCAGGTTGGACTTTAACTGCTCCTCGGAGAAGGAAGCCTTTCCAACTGGAACGTGGATGATGTTTGCCTTGTCCAGTCTGTACTCAACCTTACCGGCCTTAGTATCAGCGATAGCCTTAGCTACATCCATAGTAACGGTTCCCAGCTTTGGGTTTGGCATTAAGCCCTTAGGTCCAAGCAAACGTCCGATACGTCCAACTACACCCATCATATCAGGAGTTGCGATTACTACATCGTAGTCGAACCAACCGTCCTGAATTCTTGGTACAAGATCATCTGCACCAACGAAGTCTGCGCCTGCAGCCAAAGCCTCATCAGCCTTAGCGTCCTTAGCGAATACTAAGATACGAACGTTCTTACCGGTTCCTGCAGGAAGAACTACAGAACCACGAACCTGCTGGTCAGCGTGACGTCCGTCACAACCGGTTCTGATGTGTAACTCTACAGTCTCATCGAACTTAGCAGTTGCATTCTTCTTTACCAACTGAATTGCATCCAACTCAGCGTACTTAACCTGTCTATCTACAGCCTTTGCCACTTCGGCATATCTCTTTCCCTGTTTCATGTATCAAAGCCTCCTTCTTTTATTCTTCTACCTTAACACCCATAGATCTGCAGGTACCTGCGATCATGGACATTGCAGATTCTAATGATGCAGCGTTTAAGTCTTTCATCTTAGTCTCGGCAATCTTCTGAAGGTCAGCCTTGGAGATAGTAGCAACTTTATTCTTATTTGGCTCGCCTGAACCCTTCTGCAGCTTACAAGCTTTCTTAATGAGAACAGGAGCAGGAGGAGTCTTTGTAATAAAGCTGAAACTTCTATCTGCGTAAACGGTAATAACAACAGGAATGATCATGTCCCCTTCATTAGCAGTTCTAGCGTTGAACTCCTTAGTGAAGGCAACGATGTTAACCCCGTGCTGTCCTAATGCAGGTCCAACGGGGGGTGCTGGAGTTGCTTTTCCAGCGGGAATCTGTAATTTAATGTATCCTTCTACTTTCTTTGCCATATAGGCACCTCCTTGTGGTAATTGCGGGTAAACCCTCCCACGAGCTTGCTTTGCAAGCGGTGGCTAAATGTACTCCATGGGATAAAATCCCTCGGGTATTACCAAATCTTATCTTAACTTCTGTACTTCACCATAGGAAAGCTCTACAGGGGTATCCCTACCGAACATTTCCACGTTAATGGTGACGGTCTTCTTCTGGTCATTGATTTCTGTAATGACACCAACGGTATCCTTCCAAGCACCGGAGACTACGCTTACGGTGTCTCCCTCTGCGAAGTCAACCAAAACTTCAGACTTTCTATAGCCTAAGGTCAGGATTTCTTCCTCAGAAAGGGGGACCGGCTTCGATCCGGGACCGACGAATCCGGTAACGCCTCTGGTATTTCTTACTACATACCAGGTTTCATCGTTCATCACCATGTTCACCAGAACATATCCCGGGAACATCTTCTTGTCGGTTTTCTTCTCTACGCCATTCTTTACTTCAATAACCGGCTGCATGGGAACGCTGACCTCTAAAATCACATCTTGAAGACCACGGTTGTCAATGGTCTTCTCTAAGTCCATCTTCACCTTGTTCTCATAGCCGGAGTAGGTATGGGCTACATACCAACGGGCTTCTGTGTTCTTCTCTGCCATATTCCCACCTTTACTTTACAAGAATCAATCCAAGACCCCACTTCATAGCAATGTCTAAACCTGTAATCAAAAGGCCTACCAACACACTAAGAACGATGGTTGCAACAGAGTGCTTAATCACTTCCTGACGTGTGGGGAAAACAATCTTCTTAAATTCAGATTTTAACCCTGCAATGAATCCGGCTCCTCCGGATTTCTTTTCATCTTGCATTACTTTGTCTCCTTATGCAGCGTGTGCTTCTTACAGAACTTGCAAAACTTTGTTACTTCCATACGCTCCGGATGAAGCTTCTTCTCTTTGGTAATAAAGTAGTTTCTCTGCTTACATTCTGTACATGCTAATATAATCTTTGTACGCACGGCTTTCACCTCCAATGATTTTTAACTTCGCATGACTACGAAATTAGTGCATAAAAAATAGGGCGTTGCCCCAAGTTCTGCTATAGGATAGCATGGAGACTCGCCCTATGTCAAGGAGTTTCGATGTTCTAAGCGCTTTATTTTTCTATTGTCCTATTCCTCGCCCTTTAATTGCACCTCTGTCTTATAGTGCTTTGTAGACTTTAAGAACTTCCCGAAAAGGTCGGAGGTTTTTACCTTCAAGGTGGCAATGTTATGGCAGGGATGGGCACAGAGATATTCCTCCTTCATCAGGTCCTTATCCACCAAAAGCTCTACCAGATCCTCTTTATCATGAATCAGTCCGAAAATGGAGGAAGAGCCCGGTGTGCATCCCAGCACCTCTTCCATCTCCTCCGGCTCAGCAAAGGAAAGTCGGGACACCCCAAGCTGTGCGGAAAGCTCCTTGGTTTTAAAGGGCTTATCCCCCGGCATCAGGAGCAAATAGTAATAGCTGTGCTTACTATTGGTTAAAAACAGATTCTTGAAAACCTTTGCCCCCAGAGCCTCTTCAATGGGGATACAATCCTCCATGGTATGTGCCTCCGGATGGTCTACTCTCTCATAGGCAATGCCCTGCTTGTCCAGATAATCGTAAACTGCAAGCTCCTTCTTGCTCCTGCCTTCATTCTGCGCCGGTCTTCCTTTTTCCACTTGTAATGCCATTGGACTTTTCCTCCATGTTCTTTAGTCGGTCGGGTTTTCGTTTTAATACTCTGTAATCCACTTTTTACTCGATATTTGGAACAGATTGATAATTTCTTAACTACTATACCATAGAATAAGGAAAATGTTTTAAAGTTCTTCCGATTTACAGAGATAGTCTATAATCACATCTATCATTTCTTTGACTTTCCGGTACTGCTCCTCAGCGCTGGCTTTCGAGACAATATAAAAATCATCATAATCGCAGCTATTTCTTATTTGGAATGCACTACTCAAATATTTAGAATATTTTCTTTCGCTACATCGATTCTGTATTGTATTAAGTCATCCAACGATAATGCCCTCCTTATCTATATTACGGTAATAAGGTAGCTTATCTTTATACTCAAGAAATTCTTCATATGGTATTACAACAGGCGATACTACTGCATCATGCTCCAAGCCGATATCCGAAGCTTTATCCCATACTTCTTCCATTTTCTTTTGCAATTCCTGTCTTTCTCCTACCACTATCGCAGCAAAATCTATATCAGATTCATCATCGAAATCACCTCTGGCGAAAGATCCATACATGATAATATTTTTAATAGATTGTCCGTAAATATCTCGGTAAGCTTCTACGATTTGACTGGTAATTTTATTGAGCTGAGTTTTATCACACATGGAAATTCCTCCTTCCTATGGAATTAATCTGATTATATATTCAATGTATCACATCGAAAGTATGCAAGTCTTTAAGCATTCCTTTAGCTCTTTACTGTCTCC
>CALHIC010000242.1 GCA_938030845.1 uncultured Oribacterium sp.
GATTTGGTGGCTCTGCGTATCGGATTCAGTGGCTCTCAAACGCCGGAATAATCAACCATCAAAGAAATGATGAAAGCGGAAATGGATCATCATCTTGGATATGAAAAATCTGAACGAACTGATTCATTGGACGAGGTACGAGACTACAGGAATGGCTATAAGACCAAACAAGTTAATTCCAGATTTGGCAGCATGGGCATTGAGGTTCCTCAAGATCGTTTGTCTGAGTTTGAGCCTCAAGTAGTAAAAAAGCGTCAAAAAGATATTTCTGATATTGACCGAAAGATTATTTCCATGTATGCAAAGGGACTAAGCACAAAGCAAATTTCCGAAACATTAATGGACATCTATGGTTTTGAAGCCTCAGAAGGTTTTATTTCCGATGTTACAGATAAGATTCTGCCACAGATTGAAGAATGGAAAAATAGACCCTTATCGGCCATTTACCCTATCATTTTTATTGATGCCATCCACTTTTCTGTCAGAGACGATAGCGTTATTCGTAAGCTGGCTGCTTATGTTGTGCTTGGAATTAATCTCGAAGGAAAAAAAGAAGTTCTATCCTTAGTTATTGGCGAAAATGAAAGCAGTAAATACTGGCTATCCGTATTAAATGCTCTGAAAAATAGAGGAGTACAAGATATCCTGATCCTTTGTTCAGACGGACTTACCGGAATAAAGGATGCGATTACAGCTGCATTTCCAAAAACAGAGCAGCAACGCTGTATTGTACATATGGTGAGAAATACCATGAAATACGTGGCAAACAAAGACATGAGAAATATGTCTAAAGATTTAAAGGCAATTTATACTGCGGCAGATGAAAAGTCCGCTCTGGCACAGCTGGACAGGGTAACAGAAAAGTGGAAAGGCTTATATCCCTATGCCATGAAACGATGGCATGAAAACTGGGATGCTATTTCTCCGATATTTAAGTTTTCAAAAGATGCTAGAACTACCTTTTACACGACCAATGCTATTGAATCACTGAATTCTACTCTTCGGCGGCTAAATCGGCAACGTAGCGTCTTTCCAAGCTCTCAAGCACTGTTAAAAGCCCTTTATCTGGCGACTTTTGAGGCTACAAAAAAATGGACGATGCCTATTCGAAACTGGGGCAAAGTCAGGGGAGAAATGGCAATAATGTATCCCGATCGAATTCCTGAATAACAAAAAATCAGCTGTCTTGTCAAGGGTAAACTGAACGCTCAGCTCTGCTGAGCGCCCTTGACATTCCAACTGATTTTTGTTAGATAGTAACCAACGCTTGAACAGCAGTTTGTGCTACTCAAGCAACGTAACTTTCATAGAAGACCATCATTTACAGAAAAAGGTTCACATGCACAGGCAGCTAATGTATACATATTGCAACAACAAGAGGGCCTAAGACCGTCAGCAGAATGTTTCCCATTGCATATCCCGGTGTATAGGCTACTGCAAAAATACTGGACTCATATTCCTCCACAACTCCGTTAAGCGCTGCGGTACAGGTTCCGGCACCGCACAGAGCTCCAATGATATCTACAGCATCCAGCTTTAATACAAATTTTCCGAAGTAAACGGAAGCAATATGAGGCAAAATAGTCACCAAAACACCGATTAAAAGCACCTTTACACCCATCGATTGCAGGGCGGATAAGAAGGATGCACCGGATGTAAGCCCCACAATGGCGATAAATAGATTCAGTCCCACACTCTTGCAAAACCACCGTGTTGCTTTCGGCATCAGTCCATAGTTAGAATGTTTGTTCTGATAATATCCGAATAAAAGCCCTCCAATCAAGGCACCTCCGCCGGATCCGAGTGTAATCGGAATTCCGGATACTACGAAGCTGATTGCACCGATTAATAAACCGACTACAAGCCCCATGCTGATGAAGGATACATCTGTCTCGGTACCTGTATCCTTCACATAACCAAGTTTCTTTACAACCTTCGTAATCAAGGCTTCCGGTCCCACCAAGGTCAAGTGGTCGAGAGCTTTTAACGCCTGATCTTCAGATAGGACATTGTTGTCTCTCTTCCTCTCTGAAATGACGATTCCATTTTCTGAAAGATGCTTTATCACATCCAGAGAGAAATGATTAGTCAAAATGATTTCCTGCTTTATCACATCAAGCTTAAGGGCTTCCGAATCATCCGTTTCCTCCATGCCCGGAGCTTCAAAATGCAATACTGCATCAAGAAGTCCGATAATCGTAACCGTATCCCCTTCCAGGATCTGCACATCCGGCGTAAGGCTCACCTTTTTACCCTTTCGAATGATTTGCGTTATTGTAAGATCATCCTCGTACTGCTCTTCCACCGAACCTATTGTTTTACCAATAAATTCTGCACCATTTTCTATGCAAAATGCACGTGCTTTGATATTTCCAACAACAGTATTATCCGAAGAAGACTCATGGAAATTTGTTTGATCGATTTTCTTCTTAACAGTATCTGTCAGATTTACACCAATTAACTTCGCTGCACCGTTTTTCAAAAATACCACTACCCCAACGGTTCCGAAAACATAGGTAAGAGCATAGGCAATTGCCATCTGACTTTCCGCTGTTTTCAGTTCTGTGCCTGAAAGCATTCCCTTCATCGTGGAATCCGCTGTTCCCAGGATTGCAGACTGTGTAAGGCTACCGGCCAAAATTCCGCCGGCTTCTCCCGCTCCGATACCAAAAGCCTTAAACAAAACTATAGAAACGACAAAGGCTACCACGGCGAAGAAAAGGGATAGGATAATAATCTTAAGGCCGGAGCTTTTTAAACTTGCAAAGAATGAAGGCCCAACCTCATATCCGATAGCAAAAATAAACAGTGAGAAAAAGATTGTCTTCACAGTTCCGTCAATCTCATAGGTTCCCACCCCCTTAAATACCAGGGATATGAGAAGTCCTACCAGCAAAGTTCCTACAGTGGCACCTATAGTAAAGGATTTGATTTTTAGCTTTCCAATAAGATACCCTAGTGCAAGACATATAAAAATGGAAATAACCGGATTTGCAATCAAATAACGGGCTATATCGGAAAAACCTATTATCGTAATATGCTGTGCTGTTTGCAACACTTCATGTGAGATTAATCCTATATTCATATGAAATCCCCCTTATCCTATTTATCGTTTTTCTCTTTTGTATACTTTTCGTAATACTCCTTCAAAAGAGATATGATACGATTTGCTATTTTCTTATAATCATTGTCCGCTAAGTTTGCTTCAGAAACTCTGACTGTACCCGGAGTTGCTCCAAAACCAACTCCTTCCATCAACACAACACCATCTTCCTTTGCCAGGTGCAAAAGAAAATCGATTTCCTCAAAGTTATTTCTAAGCCATGTTGCGAAGTCCTTATCATAAATATTCTCGGCAAGTTGGTAGATATCCAGCAATGAATAATACTTAGCATTGGAGTCACTGTTATCCTCCGGCAAGCCTAAGGTAGACATCAGATTGTGGTAGCGCATAGCCACAATTTCTTTGCAGCCTTCAATATACTGATCTTTTTCATTTTCAAGAACCAAATGAGTCATAGACAAAAGGACCATCATAATCTGCTGCGGAGTGGAGAGTCCGGCGGTATGATACAATCCGATGGATCTGCTGTCCGCGCATATCCTGTCAATAAAGCTCATTTCCGAAGGATTAAGTGTGACAATCGAATAATCGCTTTCCAGCTCCCGTTTCTTCTTATCCGGAACCTTCTTAATC
>CALHIC010000243.1 GCA_938030845.1 uncultured Oribacterium sp.
TCCATGGTAAGAATCAAGATAATACCATTTTCCGTTTACCAAAGCCCAGTCGGTAGCCATATAGCCCTCTTCCCCGAAATAGAACCACTGAGGTCTTCCTTCGTAGTTGACTTCCGCCCATCGAGATTTTGGATAAGTTCCGTCAGTTGCAGACAGCCACCAGCCCTTTTCATCCCTTTGCCAAGTTCCGGAAAGCGTGGTATCACGACTTTCTCCCAGCACCGCTCCTACTTTCGTTGTAGTGGAAGTACCGGAGCTACTATAAGAAGAGGAACGATAGCTTCCATTTCCGGAAATGTTTCTGGAAATATCTCCGGAAGTCTTTCCGCTTTCTTGCTTTTCGTGAGAAGCTTCAGTATTTTCAGAGGGATTAGGCTTTTCTTCTTTTCCTGTGTTGTCCTTCTCATAGACAAACTGAAGTTCTGCCATATCTTTAACATTCAGGTTATCTAAAATACGAATGTCTTCTTCCGTCCACTGCATTTTCTTATTCTGAATACTACCGTAACGATAAGACTTTGCCTTATAGCCGGAAAGCTCCTTGGGAACGATACCAAAAGACATTACTTTGGCAAAGCTATAGCCCTGTATATATTCCGGATCCTCTAAAATATTCCCTTCCACATCCACATAGCTTACTTTCACTGCACGAATGTTCTTTCCGGAAAGCTCCAGCTTGTTAGGAGTCTTGTCATCCAACACTGTCGCTGTAACCTTGTGTTGCATATCATAGTGCACTCCGTCCGGGGCAATATAATAAGTAAAAGTTCTATCGCCTTTGAAATTATTGGGACAAATGACTTCCATCACCTGACTGTTTCCATTTCCGGTGATTCCGGTATGGTTAAAAGCAATCATGATGAAGTTGCTGGAACTATCAGATGTGGCATCATTCACCGGATACCAGGTAATGTCATTTTCATCCACAATTTTTATCTTACTCTTCTTTTCATCCAGGTTAATGCCGTAAAGATGCACGAGAGTCTTCTTACTGCCCTGTCCTGTAGGACTTACGGTGTGGGTATTGTCCACCACCTCCGTTCCTCCTCCGGAAGTTCCATAGGATTGAATGGATGCAAAGGAAATTGCCGGAATATCTTCCTCCTGTCCCTCATAAAGCTGAGTTAACACTAGCTTCTCATTCGGAAGTGCCACCTTGGAAAAGCGATTTTTAAAGCTTAATCCGCCGTCAGCAGACAAACGCAAAGTAAAGCTTCTCATCTCTTTGCTTTCATTTTTCGGAATGAAAAAGCTGACAACTAAGTTTTCCTTATCCGCTTTTTCTGCATTTTCAGCCAAGCCGTTTTCCGCCTCTATTTTAAGTTCTCCAGGCTCAAAAATATTCTCCTCCTCTTTTCCGCTAAAAGCCTTGTTCGGAAGCACTTTCATGCGGAACTTTTCCCTGGAAAGATTCTGTCCCTTAATTCGAAGACGAACCTGTCCTCCCTCTGAGGAAAGAACCATTCCTTCTTCAATCTTTACTTCACTGATGACACCGGACTGTTGCAAGAAGCTCTCAAAGGGATTATTTTCCACCTGACGATTGGTATCTAAAATACTCCGCTCTTCCACCTTAATCTTTGCAGTATTATTGAAGTTCTTGGCAGCGTGCAAACGGATTTCCAAAGTATGCTCATCTACAAATTCCAGCGCATCCTCTGCCTCTAAGGGAGCATAGCCCTCCTCTTCCTTTGTTTTCAGGAAAATGCTTTTCTTCAGAAAATCCATGTCCTTTGCCGCAGAAACCTTCTCGTAAAAATATACGGTAATTTTCTGTCCATCATCGGAAAGACTAACCAGGCGAGGCATGAACTGTACCTTCTGCTTACTTTCTTTTCCCCCTACAGAGATTTCCAATGCATCGGAAAACAAATCCTCCGGAGCATCCGTCGTCCCTACTTGAACTTTGTATTTCTGAATGCCTCCCTCTGCATCCGGAAGGCTCAACGCTTTGGTTCTATTGTTTTCCAGGCCTTCCCATCCGCCTTTTAAGTTTTCACTTAAAGCTTCATCTTCAAGATACTCTCCCTTTTCTTCCCGATATACCTTTCCGAAAAGATTGTTCTCTGTAAGGTTTTTTCCCTTAACGTGCAGTAAAATTTCTCCGCCTTTAGACAATTCCGTTTTATTGGCACTAAGCTTCGTAATTTCCGCCTTTACAAGTTCTTTTTTTCCGGGCTCTTGAGTGATTGTTAGAGTTGGGGCATCCTGGAATTTTTCCTCATCTCCCCAGCAGTTAAAGTAGAGGGTAATTGTTCTTTTGCTCTTCTCTTCATTCTCCGGAATACTTACAGAAAAACTTCTCTTTCCTTTCTTTAAAGAGGAATCTTCGTCTTCAAGGGATAGCAGTTTTTCCGAAGTCATCCCTTCACTTGTTTTAAATTCTGCCTTTACCCGAAGAGTTCCATATCCATCAGGACGATTGTCCTTCCCCAACATTAGGCTGATGTTAAGTTTTCCTCCTTCTGCAGGAACTGTGCTACTGTCCTCGCTTGGATCATCCCCGAAATATACACGAGTAATACTACCCCTACTCTCCTCAGAAACGCTCCCATTGGTCGCTGCGCTCTCCAGGGTAAGCATAGACGCTGTCCCCCCATTTCCTGTCGCAAAGGCCACACTTTGTAAAGCTAAGGTACAAAGCATAGTACTTGCCAGTAATCGTTTTGCTTTTTTCATGTCATCTCCTTTGATGTTTCAATTTATTGTATAAAATGTATATAATCGCTTCCTTATCTTAAAAGAAAATGTTAAATCTTACTATAGTTTTGTCTATTAAATTTTATAATGAATACATTATATTTATATAAGACTTGAATATGTTTTTATATTGTATGATATAAGATAGATAGAGATTAAACAGAAATGAAATGG
>CALHIC010000244.1 GCA_938030845.1 uncultured Oribacterium sp.
TATATTCTTGCCCCCATGAATTGTCAATACGTTTTCATCGGAGATTAAATCCATCTCTATAGTAATCAAACATTTGTGACACACTCTTAGAAAATAGTTTTAAGCCTACCACTTTTTATGCAACCCTGGACTGATACTCTTTTATTACTTCATTGGGACTTTTAAACTTTAATATCTTCCGACATATATTATTTGTCCTAGTGGCATACCTTTTAAAGGATTTATACATTTCTTCCTCACTTGAGAATCGTCTCCTTGCGTAGAATATTTCATTATCTACTCTATGGCTTCTTTCAACTACTCCATTCTGCCACGGGGAGTACGGTCTTGTCCTTTTGTGGTTTATCCCCAGTTTTTTCAATGCTATCTGAAATAGACTTGGGGACATATCTGCATCGTTACAAAATTCTCTCCCATTGTCTGTTTGTATTGTTTTTATCTTACATCCCATTCTTTTTTCCAGACTGTACAGGAATTTTGATGTTTCATATGTACTTAGTTCATTGACCAGTTTTATGATTCTTTTTCTGCTATACAGGTCTATCGCTGTAATTTGGTATCTGGGTTATAGGACAAAATGAGTTGGTCTTCAATCCCAAAGATAAATTGGATATGAGTTAGATGTATGAAGTTCATGCCACACAATAGCATCTCCCCATGTAGGGATTGAATCCTCTAATTTGGCTCGTTCATTCATCGCTTTATACAGTTTAGAAATGCTTTTGTCAGTAGGCATTACCTTTAGGATTTCAGATGCAGAAAGCGGTTTCGGTGTGTGGAAGTAACACCACCAGAAACCCACTTTTATGCGTCTTTCAATGGACATCACACGATGGTTTCTAAGCATCGTTCTTAACTGTGCATTTATTCCGCCTTCTATACGGTTATTTGTGGATGGTAGTTCTTCTCCACAAGATAACGATTCATCCAAATAGGTAAATAATGTGTTTTGCCGTACTAATCTGACCAGTGACCGCTCGGCCTTTAGTAAACGTTCATGCATAGGGCGAAGTTTGCCTTTTTCATCTTGTGTCATTTCACTAAGAAAGGTCTTATGCTTTATTCTCCAGTTTATCAATCGGGTTACCCAATTGGCTGCTTGGCCTAAGTCTTTTATTATCAGCAAATCTTTTGCTATCATGTACATTTCAATACCGGCAATGGTTTTAGGTCTACCGGTTGTATATCTCTTTACCTGGAGGAAGGCATGGAAAGTACAACGCTGCAACTTAGCCTTGGGCCAGACTCTTTTTAGTGCTTTCCGGAAGCCGTGGCCTCCATCAGAAACAACCATAGCGGGAGCCGCGATTCTCTGCATCAATGCTTCCCATGCTCTGGAATTCTCATAGCGGCACAAATACCATCCAAGCACATATCTTTCATTACAACAAATAAGGATACATGCTTTTCTTCCTAAATAAATACCGTCCACATATACAACATTCATCGGACTCTCAATTTTAGGCGGCATAGGCCATATTTCCCAAAATTTAGATATTTTCCTTCGAAAAGATCTCCCTGCACCGGACATTTCTTTCTGCACAGCTTTACTAAATAACCAATGTTGAAACTGTACAAATTGCTTGGTTGAGTTATCTATGGGATTAGTAAAAGTAGCACTACATTCCTTACAAAGCCATCGCTGCGTACCCGCTTTAGTTTTTCCATTCTTAACACAAATGTTACCGCAATTAAAACATCGCACTTGGTTCATAATAGCTTCCTCCCGGAAAATTATTTCTTAGGAAGATATAACCCTATTTAAGCCAGTTACTGCAATGACTTTCAGCTTTTTTATCAACACGTTTTGTCCACCCTCAAAGTTTTTTCAAACAACTTTAAAGGGCGATGAGGCCAGTTAAATACTAGTTCCATCGCCCTTTGTATCAACACAAAATGTCCTATAACCCTCTTCCGGACACCTTTATCCTACTCCCTTCAAATTTATGCATGCAAAAAGGACTCACATCTCTGCAAGTCCTTTCCCTTTATCAGCAGCTTCCTATCTCGCCTCTGCGTAGCCGTTTCACTATCTTTTGCGCGTCCCTTCGCTCCTTCAAAAGATGTTCTCCGCCTATCCCGGGCAACCCGTCCGGATAGGAAGCCCCGGCATATGAAAAAGACACCTACATTTGTAAGTGTCTTTTCCTTTATCAGCAGCTTCCTATCCT
>CALHIC010000245.1 GCA_938030845.1 uncultured Oribacterium sp.
ATGATTCATCGGTAAAAACAATAGTGAAAAATATAGGTAATACACAATAAGTATGATAATATCGAAGAAAGTTTTATACAAATTGAGATATTTTATGGAGGCGCAAAACATGAAAACATCAAAGTTTAAACCATTCTTCCTCATCCTTCTTCTCCTGAGTTTTCTTTGCCTAGGTTTAATTGGCTGCAGCAAGGAAGAAGCGAAAACTACAGAGGCAAAAGAAGAAAGCCAAAAATCCGGTGAGACGGAAAAAGCCGAGGAGAAAGAAACAACTGTTACTGAGGCTAGTTCTTCCGGAAAAGCCAAAAAGGCTTGTTTAATCACAACCTCTCCTTTGGGAAATGAGTTTACAAATCTTATCTGGTCAGGTTTTCAGGACTTGGAAAAAGAAGGTTGGGAAGTAAAGTGCATTGAAGTATCCGAGGCGGCAGAATATCCGGATCAGATTCGTGCTATGGCTCAGGAGGGCTATACGGCTATGTTTACCATGTTTGATGAGCTTAGCGAAGTGGCCTTGAGTCTTTCCGATGAATTAAAGGAGAATTATCCGGATTTACATGTTTTCATGTTAGATACCTATATGGAACATGACAAAAGTAATTTTACCAGTGTTTCTGTAGATCCCTTTGAGTCTTCTTTTGTGGCAGGTTTTGTGGCTGCCAATATGACAGAAAAGAAGCAGGTTGGTTGGATTGGACATAAGGATATTTTGAAAATTCAGCGTTTTAGAGACGGATATATTGCTGGAGTGAATTATGCCAATAATGGTGTAACGGTAGTACCGGCATTTACGGGAGACCCCTTTGATCCTATTAAAGGACAGGAAACAGCAAAGGCAATGATTCAGAATAATGACATTGACATAATATATCAAACGGATTACTTAGGAGGTCCCGGTGTTATTTCTGCTTGTGCGGAAGCGGGAATCAAGTGCATCGGTGTAGATGACTGGCAGGGCTATATCGATCCTTGCGTTTTCTGGTCTGCCATTAAACCGATGAATGTTGCAGTGGTTTCTTTAGCTCATGATTCGCAGAACAATAGAGAATTTCCAACTGCATTAGATTTCAACTTAAGCTCCGGCGGTGCAGTGTATGATGTACGGGATGAAAAGAACATTCCGGAAGATTTACTTTTAAAGGTAAAAGCATTAATTTCCGACATCAAAGAAGGAAAGATTGATGTTTTTGAAGGATATGATAATTATCGTTTAAACTACTGATTTTAAAGCATCTAACAGATGGAGTTTGCTATGGAAAAAAATCAATATTTACTGGAAATGAAGGGAATATGCAAGTCTTTTCCCCGTGTCATAGCAAATGATCATATTGATTTAGAAATTCATAAAGGCAGGGTTCATGCCATTATAGGAGAAAATGGTGCGGGAAAAAGTACCTTAATGAATATTATTGCCGGGATTTATCAGCCTGATGCAGGACGAATTTTCTTAAATGGAACGGAAATCAGTCTGAAAAATCCCGGTGACGGGGTAAAGCAAGGTATTGGTATGGTATT
>CALHIC010000246.1 GCA_938030845.1 uncultured Oribacterium sp.
TAAGGAGCGATGATAGCTAATGGCAAAGCGATGTACCTCATCCTGAATTCTGGTAAGAAGTTTAAAGCATTCACTTCTCTCCGAAAGGGGATATTCTTGATTCCCCACCAACAATGCTCTGGTACGATGATGCTCATCCTTAATCATTCCGCAAACAGGAATAGAAATGTCCAGACTTTCCAGCACGGATTCACAAATACCGACCTGTCCCTTACCTCCATCCATCAGAATCAAATCGGGAAATTGGGAAAAACGCCCTAGATGATCCTCTTTTCCTCCCGCCTTATTCTCCTCCTGTTCCTTTAGGCCATGAGAAAAACGTCGGCTTAACATCTCCTTCATGGCTCCGTAATCATCCTGCCCTACTATACTTTGAATTCTAAACTTCCGGTATTCATTTGGCTTTTCTTTTCCCTCCTGGTAAACCACCATGGAACCTACCGTAAGAGCGCCTGATGTATTGGAAATATCATAGGATTCAATCCTTTTCGGAATTTCCGAAAGTTCGCAGGTATTTTTCAGTTCCTCTAAAGCTTCTTTTCGCTTCTTTTCCTCCATTCTGTATTTTTCTACATAACGAAGCATCAAAATGTCTGCATTCTTTCCGGCCAGCTCCACCAGCTTTTCTTTATCTCCCTGCTTGGGAACCAGAATATAAACCTTCCTTCCCTTCACATAGCTTAACCATTCCTCCAGAATCTTTTGATCCGGCAGTTCAACGGGTAAATGGATTTCTTTCGGAATAAAGGGGGTACCGTTATAAAACTGTTGCAAAAAGCTGGCTAGGATTTCTCCATCGCTTTGTTCTTCATCGATTCGCAAAAACTGGTGATCTCTGCCGATAATTTTTCCGTCACGAACGAAGAAAATTTGCACAATACAATCACTGTGGTCTCTTCGTAAGCCTATAATGTCTCTGTCCTCACCATCCAAGGCGGTAATCTTTTGCTTGTTTTGTAAGCTTTGAATTGCCTGAATCAAATCCCGAAATTCCATAGCTTTTTCAAAGTCCAAACGCTCGGATGCTTCCAACATCTTCTCTTCCAACTCCTTAAGGGTTGCTTCGGTTTTTCCGGATAAAAACTCTGTAAGCTTCGGGATGGAGGCTCTATATTCCTCCTTGGTCTGCTTTAAAACACAAGGTCCCAGGCATTGTCCCATATCATAGTAAATGCAGGGGCGGGCTAAAGGATTATCCTCCGAAAATACTTTATTACAATTCCGAATATGCATGGTTTTTCTGAGTAACTCAATCACCTCATTGACCCGTTCCATGGAAGCATAGGGACCGTAATATTTTGAGCTCTTAATCTTCTTATTACGGGAGGCAAAAAGTCTGGGATACGGCTCTTCCA
>CALHIC010000247.1 GCA_938030845.1 uncultured Oribacterium sp.
AGACAATCTCTGCATTAGGAAGCCTCTTATATAAGGGAAGCGTCATGATTCCCGTACCCACAGGAATTTCCAAAAGCCTTCCGGAAAAGTCCTTAGGAATGGAGGATAAGACCTTATTCCGATAATAAAGATTTTTCTCCTTATCCATGTTCCATACCAATCGGCATAATAACTTTCCTGCCAAATTTCCATAGGTCATCATTCCGTCATAAAAGCCGGTATGATTGCCCACGGATTGATAGGCATTTTGAATTTCTTCCTTTCGACTCATCTTCTCCTCCTTCCATAAAATTCAAACCCGACTTAAGATTCCTTCACCAGCTTTCCGGTCATTCTGTCAATCGTCATGCAAAGCATATTGACTCTTGCCCCGGCTTTTTCTATTTCTTTCTCGATAGACTCCTTCGTCGGATAGAATTTTTCCGCCAGCTTTCTGCATTGTTCTATCACCTTCTCCTGATTCTCTACAGCTTCCACCCTTCCAAGGCAAAGTACGGAACGAATATACCAAGGCCATTCTCCTTCTTTTTTGAATCCGGAGTCCATGATGGTGAAGCAAACCTTATTGTTTTTAGCAAGCAGATCCAATTTCAATCCTTCTTTCGCACCGTGAAAATAGAGCTTTCCGTCTTCCTCATCATAAAACTGGTTTAGGGGAATAGCGTAGGGATAATCATTTTCCCCATGAAAAGCCATTACCCCTCTGGGAGCTTCCCGTAAAACTTGAATACACTCTTCTTTAGAAATTTCCTGCTTAAACCGCCTCATTGTTTTAAATTCTTCCATTGTTTCTCCATTTCTTTCAAAACTCTTTTCTTAAACTGCACTTGTTCTTGCCTAAAAAGAAAGCAAAGATTACTATAAGGACATTATACCGTAATTATTATAGCTTGTTATTATGAAAATGAAGCCTATCACACGAAAGGAATTATAAAAATGAGTCATGCTTCCAGATACCTCGCCCGACTTGCTCCGATTTTCCTTCTCTTCATTATGATGTCCTGTACAAAGCAGAATCAAGAAGGGAATACTGTAGAGAGTTCTTCGAAGGTCTCTTCAGAAAGCATAGAGAGCAGTTCTGTGGATTCCAAAGAAATTAACCCGGAAAAGAGTTCTGCGGATTCCAAAGAAATGAGTAAGAATAGTGTCTCGACAGATAAGGAATCATCAAAGGAAGAAACTACCAAGCCCCCATTGGAAAGCCTAAACGAAAATCAAGTACAGGCTATCCAAACTGCAAAAGACTATCTTGATACTATGCACTTATCCCAAACAGAATTATTGCAAATGCTTTCTGTAGAGAATATCGATTCTGAAGATGCAAAGTTCGCCCTAGAGTATCTGAGTATAGATTGGAATCAAGAGGCACGGAAGAAAGCCAAGGAATATTGCAAGCATAAAATCGGGTTTTCCAAAGTAAAATTAAAAGCCCAGTTGCTCTTCGACCACTTCACGGAAGAGGAAGCGGATTTTGCCGTGAGCCACGTTAATGTGAACTGGGTAGAGCAAGCAAAGATTGTTGCAAAAGAATACATGGAGGACGGAGTCACCTCCAAAGAGGATTTAATAGATGTTCTGATGAATGAAGGGTTTACGAAGAAAGAAGCAGAGAAAGCAACAGTGAAAGTAGGTCTAAAATAGGCCGTAATCTTCCACTTCACAGTTATAGAGACTTACTGTTCCCCTAAGTGCTGTATATATCTCTTCTGTGACCAACAGTCAATGCAAGTATAATCAGCTCTTGATCTTGTATAAGACAGAGTAAGCGATAATCTCCGATTCTATACCGCCATTGTCCACTTTTGTTGGCGGTAAGCCCTTTTCCATGTGCCCTAGGATTTTCACAATTTTGCAAATTTTTCCCAATCCAGGATTTGATCATCTGTTGCGTGTATTTGTCCAGTTTTTTGAACTCCTTATCAAACCGAGCAGTTGTTTCTACATGGTAGCTCATAGATCCAATTCCTTCCAAAGTTCCTCAATCGGTCTGGACTTACAGCCGGTATTCTTATATTCCTGATAGGCTTCATTGGCAAGACTAATATCATATTCCTCTTCAATGCGTTCAAACAAAGCCCTTTTAAAGGCCTCTCCTAAAGATATCGCATGAAGCTTTGCATAGCTTTCTGCAAGTGCTTTTTCCTCCTCATTCATTCGAATTGAAAATGCCATGATTTTACCTCTATTTCAAAAATTATTTGCTGTACTTTATAGGCAAAGTATGTACAAACTTAATGTGTAGTACATTATACTACTCCTCTTATTTATTATCAACTCTAAATAGAATCTGTTATAATCCTTTCAAAAAGGAGGCGTTATGGCTTGTCAATGGAAAAACAGCAGTGCGGAAATGATTTCTTATCACGATAAGGAGTGGGGCGTACCCACCCATGATGTTCAAAAGCTCTTTGAATATTTGCTTTTAGAATCTATGCAGGCCGGTCTTAGCTGGGCCTTGATTCTTCGAAAAAGAGAAACTCTTCGAAGCTGTTTTGCAAACTTTTCCCCGGAAAAGCTCGCAGCATTCACGGAAGAAGATATTGAAAGAATCATGCATACGGAAAATATGATTAAGTCGGAGCGAAAAATCAGAGCCATGATTCAAAACGCCAAGGCTTTTTTAGCCCTGCAAAAAGAAGAGGGAAGCTTTGATGCTTACCTTTGGAGCTTTTCCGGCGGAAAAAGTCTTTGTTATCAGGGGCATGAAAAGGGAGCAATGCCGGCGAAAAATGCTCTTTCCGAAGCAATCAGTAAAGATTTAAAAAAACGGGGCTTTCAGTATACCGGCCCCGTCATTGTCTATTCATTTTTACAAGCCTGCGGTGTCATTAACGACCACGAAGAAGACTGCCCCTGCTATCAGGCTCTCCGTAAGGCTTATCCTTATCAAGAGGTGGAGGAAACATTTTCCTGCTGATAAGTGGCGTTATACCGCTCTCATAAAACTATTTTTGTATTCAGGATATAGATTTCCTAAAACAATATATCTTACTAAAGCAATATAGCCTG
>CALHIC010000248.1 GCA_938030845.1 uncultured Oribacterium sp.
GAAATCGCACATATCTCGCATTTCCTCGTGTTCTTCATCATAAAACGCTACCTTCTTGGTTTTAGGATTCCACACAATGCATATATGGTCATAATCCCCTGTAGCCTTTGACAGACGAAGGAACTTAGCTCTGCCCTTTTTCATAGCTACTGTATCTGTTAAAGAGAAAAATTCAATCCACTTAAAATCGCAGTCTTTAAGTTCAAAATGCAGTTCTTTACCTTGAAGATAATCCATAACTGCCTTAGACAACTTAAATGGCTTTAATTCATCAAACTTATTATGCAGACTGTGATAGCTATCAGGCTCTAACTCCTTAAAATATGCGGCCATTTCCTCATCGCCTTTTTCAACCGCTATGCTGTAAGGACGCATTCCATCTTTTTCCGTAATAGTCACATCTGCACCATTTTCTACAAGATATCTGCACATTTTAAGGTCCACATATCTTGCAGCCACACAAAGCGGAGTAGGCTTAAACGGATAGACTGAGTCAGCTGCATTGTAGTTAATATCAACTCCGTTTTTAATGAAAAAATCAAGCACCTCATAATTCCCATCATCTACAGCACTTCTAAATGCCTCTCCACCGTACTTTTCCACACTGTGGCCAAGCTCGTGAATAAGAGGAAGATTCTCATATTTATGTCCATATAAAGCCTGACTAAAGGCCTCTGACTTTACACCATTTACAACATTTACCTTCGCACCCTTTTCAACAAGATATCTGATAACCTCTTCATCGCAATACCTTACTGCAAGCAGGAATGACGGATTCTTTTTTACATTCAGATTCACACCCTTTTCCACCAGCCATTTTACAGAGTCAAAATTTTCCATAATAAGGGCAAGGTCTAAAGGGGAGAGTCTTGTATATTTACCGAGTTTTATATCCTCTTCTATATCGAAGCCCTCAGATAAATGCTTATCTAAAGCCAATGTATCTCCGTTTATAATATCACTTACAATCCCGGGAACAGATTCAAAATCTCCTATGTCTTTTATTGTAATCATCTGCAATCTCCTGTGATTATTATCTGTTATAATTTATTTCGCCTAGCGGAATTGGGTTAGGGTTTAAGATTACCCAACTAACTGCAAGCTCGCATAATCTTGTAATTACACCATCCTCAGCCAAACCTTTTCCATCTATCTTTGAAATAAGCACCTTACTCTCTTCTATCTCCTTCTCTGACAGCGCATTTCCTTCTGCAAAATGAACCGGCAGCGAATTTAGCATATTTCTATAACTCCTATCCCAGTTTATTCCACCGTTTCTGTTAATTTCATCGTCCACCCTGCCTGTTATGCGGATAACCTCTCCCTGCACCGTTTTTGCTGCTCCTGTCGATGGAATTAGTAAATCCCAAAGCTCATTATACTGCTCTTTCCAAGTGCTCCCCTTTACAAGAATAGGAGAAACGCCGTCATGTATTATTCTTTTTGCCACAGGCTTTGCACCAAAGATATTGTAGAGCTTTGACAGGGCTGTATCTACCTCTTCACAGGAAGCTTCACTAAAGTTATCCCTGTGGAATTCAAAATCCTTACCGATTATTTCTACTTTTTCTGCCATCTCAGGCGTAATTTCTACACCTGCCTTTATTAACATTTCTGCAATTTGGGCCAAAGGCACTACCCTTATTCCTCCGCACGCTGTAAGAGCAGCTAGTAGCGGAGTTTCGCCTCTTTCATTTTTAGCATTGACATCTGCACCCTTTTCAATCAAAAAGTGTACTGTGTTAGGGCGGAAATACTCTGCTGCCACATGAAGCGGCGTATTTCCATATCTATTTGACTTTTGTATATCTCCTCCCAGCTCATAAAGCAGTTTTACTGTATCCATGCCAAAGGTTGCCTGATTATACAAAGGTGTGCAGCCATAATAGTCAGGTATATTTACATCAAGGCCCTGCTTAACGAGCCAGATAACAAGCTCGTCAGGTACACCCTTGTAATGAAGTGCAGTGTGCAAACCGAATTTTCCATCATAGGCAGTAAGCTCACATTTATCATAGACAGCTTTAAGTGCTTCAATATCTCCCACTTTAAGCAATTCATCAAAGTCTTTTGGCAGGGTAACTCTTTTCTTAGCCATTATTCTTCTCCTTAGTTTTATTTAAATAATTTGTAATACATCCTTTATATCCTTTATCAGGTATAATTTATAATATACATTTCTTAGCATAAAACATCGATTTCTACTTACAAAATTATTCCTGCTCGTTATAGGATCCCAAGTACCCCTCTCTACAGTTTCTGCGAGCATATAATAAGCGTCTAAAAATATAAGATTTCTCCCATACATCCAAAATGGAAGATTAACATTAAGCAGTGGCAATTTTGCAGAGAAAATTTCATCTCCAACTTTATTTTGGCCTTCCATTATATAAAACTCAGTTCCGCAGACTAATCCGGAATAATCAACCTCTTCATAAATTTATTATTTCTTTTTAGCCACAAAATAATATCTATGAATTTTCCCCTTAATTACACCTTCTTTATCAAGAATTTCCTGTGCTTTAAAAAGCTTATCCTGATATTTCTCCACTTCAAAACCCGGAAATTCCCAATCAATAATTCTGGCAAACCAAACCAGTGCACCTACATCATAAAACTCTATCGGTCTGTAGACTTCATCTGCTTCCACAATGTCAAATCCGTTATCAGTAAATTTCTGTCTTGCAATACTTAAATATGCTTCCGGAAATGGAATTTCAACATCACCTATCAAAAGTTCTACAAGTTCTCTGTCATTTTCTGCACCGACTTGTTGCGTAAGAAATACTCCTCCGCTTTTAAGAGTTCTTTTAATTTCGTTTATGTTATATTGACCATGCCTGTTAGTAATAATGTCAAAGTAGTTATCTTCAAAAGGAAGAATATCTCCTCCGTCACATGCTTTAAAATCTATTCCTAAAGGAAGAAGTCTGTCCTCACATATTTTGATGTTTGGTTCATACCCTTCAATCGCAGCAGTATATTTAGCGTTTGCCATAAAAGACAAAAGAAATTCGCCACCTCCTGTTTCCATGTCCAATAAATAATCTGTATCATTCAAATAGGATTTTATAATGTTTTCAAAATCCCATGGAAGATCATCCTCTTCTTTATATCTTCCTCTAATATGTGAGAAATCCCAACCTTTAATATGCGCTATTTCCTGCTCAAGTAACCATTGATTTATAAGTGCTTGTTTTTCCATTTTTCTCCTTTTTGCTTTTCTATTTATGTCAATTTCTATTTCTTTATTTTCGAAGGAAAATATATTGATCTTCCGTGGAAAGTTTATCCTCAAAGTTAAAATCCAGCCCCTTAAAGCCCTTGATTTCTTCTGCATTTTCTATCTTATTTTCTGCCAAATAGCGCACCATTTCTCCTCTTGCCATCTTGGCATAGACGCCCTTTTGCACAAGCTTTTCTCCTGACTTCTCATAAAAACCGCAGCTAATGTAGTGAATGGGAAATGATAATTCTTTCAGCTCATCTTTCCACATGATTTTTTTCCTCAGGATTCTATCCTTGGGAAGATATTTCTCTATACATTTGGCATATTCTTTTGAGGCAAGATTAAGAATTAGCATTGGATTTTTGTTTTCCAAGGACTTTTCTCCCTCTTTTTGCAAACGCTCTTCCAGCTCCTCCAAAAGCAATGCTTCCCAGATATCTTTTCCCCAGAATTCATACAAATTTTTACACATTCCGATTTTTGCCTTTGCCTGCATTTCCAATCTATAGGGTACCACACCGTCCAAGGGCTTTACCACGCCATAAAAGCCGGAAAGAATCCGAAGATGACTCTGTAAATACACAAGTTGAGAGGCCTCCATAACAGAGGGAGCCATATACTGATACTGAATCCCTTCATAAGACAAAATCGCCGGACTGCAATTCCTTTTCAAGTCCATTTTCTCTATCCGTTCACTATTTTCCCTGACCAAGTCCTCATTACAAGCCCAAAGCTCCTTTAACTCTGAAAAAGACAGAGATTTTAAATATTGTAAAAGCTGTTCCGTCTTCCCCGACAGATTCAATCCGCCTTCCAAAAATGTACTATTCTCCTCTACTCCCGACTCCACAAAAAGAGGATAGCCCTGATGGGGGATATCCAATTCTGATGTTTTCATTTTTTTCGCAGGAGAAATTATAATTTTCATAAAATTCCTTTCCTCAAAAGATGCTGACGATTCCAAAAAAACAAGCCAAAGTTTCCTAATGACCAAGCTTAGGATTCCTTGATAAAGAACGCTTCATTTTCAAAACAAGCGGGAAGCTAGGAAGTAATCCACATGCCTTCCTTTGTCACGGTGCAAGGCAGAAATAGTACTTTTACCCCGGCTTGTTTCGCCTCTTCCAAAGCCTCTCCAAAGGCCTCATGGGTCTCCACATTCGGATATACCACGGAAACCTTGGGCATGGCAATCACAAAGGCCAAAATAGCGATATAGCCCTCCTGTATAGCCTTCGTAAGTTCCCTTAAATGCTTTACTCCACGTTCTGTAGGTGCATCCGGGAAATAACCGATGCCGTCCCTTTCCAAGGTACATCCCTTTACTTCTAAGAGATATTTACGGATATTCCCTGATACATTGAGAAGCTCCTGACTCTGCATTCTTATATTCTCAGCCTGCTGCTCCTTTCCATTTCTTTCTTCCCTTTCCCCATATTCCCAAAAGGCTTCCGGAAGCTCCATAGCCCGTTCCATATAAAAATCCACTCTGGAATCACGAAAAACGTACTCCGGCTTCAACTTTTCAAAGGAAAAAGCTCTGAGCCACTCCAAAACCACTTGATTCGGAGCCTGACTGTCAATATTCACCAGTCCCAAACCGGCCTTTTCCACCGCCACCAAATCATAGGCAGTTTTCCGATTGGGATTTCCGCTTTTCTCCAAATACACCTTCACACCGGGCAGTAAGAGCTCCTTACAGCGACCGGTATTTTTCACATGTACCGTTTCCACCTTCCCCTCTATTTCCACATGGGCAATAAAGCGGTTCGGACGATCCAGAAATTTTCCTTCCACAATATTTTGATACTGCATAGTTCCTCTTTGTTCTCAATCAAGCATTTACAATACTTTTCTTCTTGCGTAACTGCACAAAACGACCTATCCCTTTTAAATCTTTTCAAGCACTCTAGGACAAAGCCACATCCAAGGCCATCATTACTGTAAAGCCCAGGGCAAAAAGCAGAACCCCTATATTGCTGTGCTCTCCCTCCGACATTTCCGGAATCAACTCTTCCACCACCACATACAGCATAGCTCCAGCCGCGAAGGACAAGAAGATAGGCATATAGGGCGCAAAAATCGGCGCAAAGAAAATCATCAGTAGGGCTCCAAGGGGTTCTACCGCGCCGGATAATACACCGTTAAAGAAGGCTTTTCCCTTGCTTTGCCCCTTGCTATGAAGAGGTAGCGAAATAATTGCCCCCTCCGGGAAGTTCTGTAAAGCAATTCCCAAGGATAAGGCTAAAGCCGCTCCTGCGGTAATCTTCACATCCCCGGTTAAAAATCCTGCAAAAACCACGCCTACCGCCATACCTTCCGGGATATTATGAAGGGTCACCGCAAGGAGCATCATCGTAGTCCTTTGAAAAGAACTGGGCATTCCTTCAGCTTGATCTGTATTCTGATGCAAGTGGGGAATGATCTTATCCAATGCCAATAAAAACAAGGTTCCCAGCCAAAATCCCACAAAGGCAGGAAGAAAGGCTAGCTTTCCCAAATGAGCACTATCTTCCATTGCAGGTATCAGCAAGCTCCAAATGGAAGCCGCCACCATGACTCCCGCCGCAAAACCGGTTAAGCCCTTCTGCACATTGGGATGAAAATCCCGTTTCATGATAAAAACACAGGCCGCTCCCAAACTCGTTCCGATAAAGGGAATCAAAATCCCCCAAAGTACTACACTATTCATAAAAACTCCTTATCTAC
>CALHIC010000249.1 GCA_938030845.1 uncultured Oribacterium sp.
AACGCCTGATGAAGCCCCCGAGGGAGTTCCCAAAGAAGCACCGGATAGTGCCTCGGAAGAAAACAGCGGAGCGGTTTCCTGTCCTCTATAGTTGTCCTCCGGCATCAAAAGCTTAGCGGTAGCCTCTCCCTCCTGCTTCCAGGGAGCCTGCTCCGCCATCCTTCTCTTTTCTTCCTGCTTTTCTTCAGAACGCTTCCGAAGAAATTCCATATCGATCTTTCCCTGTAGGGAGAAGCCTTTTTTCTTTTGTTCCTCTCTCTTCCTTCTCAGGATTTGAATGTTCTTCTTCTGGCGGCTTCCGCTTAAATACAGAAAGACTCCGGGAATCCGAAAGAGTATGAAAAGAAGAATGCTGCAAAAAAGAAAGACAAAGCCCAGTATAAAAAACAGGCCGGAATATTGATCCACCGCTAACCATTTCATCCCTTATCTTCCTCCTGTGAAAAGACATTCTGAACGGCGATCTTCGCATCCATCAAAGTCTCCTCCAACGTTTTCTTCTTCTCCTCCGTAAGCTCACTGTTCACACTGATTTTCGGAAGCAGCATCTCTATACGAAGTAAAGCATCCTCCATGGCGGAACGAGTCACCTGATCCGCCCGCATCTTTCCGGCATACTGCTCGATGCTTTCCGCCATAAACTCCAGAAGCTCCAGACGAACCATTTCTCCCTCTTCTTCCTTTACCGCAACCTCCTGAAAGAGGGTTTGGAAATCTTCAAAGAGGGTTTTATACATGCCCTGATCGCTGGCCTCCACGATATTGGTTGCAATATCCCGATAAAAGCTTCCGATTCTTTCGTACACTAAGGCAATGCTCTTCTTGGAATCCCCATCCTCCAGATATTCCAAAGCATTGGCAAACCAGGGCGCTGCACTTTTCGCCCGCTCCATCCGTCCTGCATTGTCCTCCCCTTCATAGTAATACCAGAAGGCTTTTCCCAGCTGGAAGCAAATGTCTCCATACTCCTCGGGATGCTTTAAAAGAGCCGCCCTGTTTTTCCGTATCAGCTCCTCCAAGGTTCCCGCCTCTTCCCGGCTAAAGACCTGATCCGACTTGGCAGACTGAATCAAGCCCAGATAAGCCTCCTCTCTGCCCTCCATATCCGGCATATTGGCGGCTTCCAGATAAGTCTTTTCCTTCTCCGCACCGTCCTGCTGCTCCTCCGCATTTTGCAGGAGCATGGTATAGCGCTCCTCCTTCTGGCTTTGGGAAGAGAGGAGGAAGCTGAAGCCCAGAGCAAAACAGATGCCGGACAGGAACAGGGTAAAAAGAAAGAGATGAAACTTTCCTCTCTGCTTCTTATAATAACGTTCATCACTTTCTTCCACGTGGGAAATGGCGTAAAGAAACTCCTCCGCATTCTGATAACGCTGCTCCGGATCCTTCTCCGTGGCGCAGAGCAAAATGTTTTCCAGACCCTGCGAAAGATTGGGATTAATGCTTCGAATAGGCTTGATTTCATAGGGGGGAAGGGAGGGATTATGGCCGGTTAAAAGGTGATACAGGGTGGCTCCCAAGCCGTAAATGTCGGTCCTTTCATCGGTTTGTCCTAAGCCCCCGAACTGCTCCGGTGCGGCATAGCCCACGGTACCAAGGCATGCGGTATCCTCGGTTTTATCCGCCTTAAATTCTCTGGCGGTTCCGAAGTCGATGAGGGAAAGATTGCCATCCGGCTTCAGGATAATGTTGGCAGGCTTCATATCCCGGTAAATAATCGGGGGAGTCTGGGCATGCAAATAGGACAAAACATCCAAAAGCTGTTTTGCCCATTCAATCACATAGTCCTCCGGAAGACTTCCCTGTTCCTCCAAAAGCACTCTAAGAGAGTTTCCCTCCACATAGTCCATAACAATGAGGAACACATCCTCTTCCTCAATCACGTCTACAATGGTGGGAAGGTTCGGATGGCGGAGGCGCTTCAAAAGATCCGTTTCCACAATCAAGCTTTGCTTCACCGCTTCAAAGTCCATTACGCCGGACTTTCGCACCTCTTTAACCGCCCAGGTTTTGTTGGCCTTCTCGTTGATGGCCATATAAACCGTACTCATTCCGCCATGACCGATTTCACTCAGTATTTTATATTTTCCGTCTAAAACGGAACCGATTTTCAGCATAGTTTAACTAAACTTCCTCAAAGACTAGATGGTACTGATGGCTATTGCCGTAAGGTTATCCCGTTCCTGTCGTTCCAGATTCCAGCGCAGTAAAATCTTTAAAGCGCCCTCCAAATCCTCCAAAGACTCTCTCCGGTTCCGCTGGAGAACCTGATAGAGCTCCTCTCCCGAAACCTCATGGCGAAAGCCGTCCGAACAAAGCAGATAGGTCGCCTTTGGCTCCGGTGCACCGAAGAAGAAATCCGGATAAATCTGATCCGATGCCCCGATGCATTGCAGGAGAATGTTTCGCCGGGAATCCTTTTCCGCATCGTAGGCGGAAAGCTTTCCCAGATCCACCTCCCGCTGCACCACGGTATGATCCCTTGTAAGCTGTCGGATTCCCGCTTCCAAAGCATAGGCACGGGAATCCCCGATATTCATAATATAATATCGCTCCTCCGTCATCAAGAGGACCGTAAGGGTAGTGCCCAGAGAGATGCCCCGCTCCCTGCCGTAGGCATGAAGATAGTGGTTGCAGCGGTTTACCAGCTCCGTCCATTCTCTCCGTATCTCCGCATCGACAAATTCTCCCAGGGAATAGTCCGGTAAATGCTCCTTTCCCCAGGCCTTAAAGGCCTCCACCACGGTTTTGCTGGCGAACTCTCCCTGTTGCAAACCGCCCATGCCATCGCAAAGAATGGCAAAAACTATATTTCCCCGCTCTGTTCTTCCCTGTTCGAAGAAATAATAGTCCTGGTTGACTTCCTTGACATTTCCCACTGAAGAAACTGCCATGGTGACAAAGTCCATCTCCACTCCTTTCCGTCTATCTTCTTTTTCCCTTTAATCTTCTCCGCTTAAGCTCCTGTAAGAGGCTTGGGCCGTTAACCACGCAGGACAGTCCCATTAAGCCTGCCACAGTAGCGATGGCGGCATTTCTGGCAAAGTTTTTCTGAGAAATAAGACGAAGCAAAGGATTGTTGGTAATCACGAAGTCGGAAACTTCCTTTCGGCTTTCATTGCCGGCTGCATCTCTTGCTACCACCAAAAGCTTATGTCGTTTTCCCTTTTCTCCGGAAATCTGCAAGGGGAAGCTGTCCTTTGCAACCGCTTCCTGCAAGCTCTTGTCCTTCCAGCTTAGTTCTTCCGTTCCATCCACGATGGCATCCACCTGCTCCAGCCACAGGTTATCCTGTACGGATAAATCCAGATCCAGGGAATCACCACGGTATACCCCCTGATTGTCCACATTGGAAAGCAGGATTCTGGGGGGTGTTCTGTCGATACCGAAGCGAAGCTCTGCCCCTCTTTCGGTCTGTTCCGTGCTGGCAAGGTTTCCTGCCTTATCCTGAGAGGAAATCTGCAAATGATACAGACCTTCCTTGTCGAAGTTATCCTTCTTAATCAGATAATCTCCCCGATACCATTTTCCGTTTCCGCCGGAGCGAGTAGTCTGATACTCCGCCCCCTCGGAAAGGGCATGCTTTTCCTCATTTCTGTATAAGGTCAAAGCAGAAGACAAGACCTCATCCGCGTTGATTTCCGAAATCAGAATCTCTTCGCCCTCTTTCTGATAGGTACCCTGCAGTGCCTTCGCCCTGTCGGACAGAAGATAGGTGGAACCGAAACGATTTACGGAGAACCAAAGCTCTTCCGTGGTTTCATTTCCCGCCATGTCCACAATCTTTGCGGAAAGCCGGTACACATCGTCCGTATCCGGCTCCTCCGGGAAGTTTTGGAAGGAAAGATTTCCCTCTTCTCCCCCTGCGGAGCTTTGGTAAACAATGCCCTCTTTCTCCTCTTCCTTCTGCTTAGGAGACTCGGTTTCCTCCATAGACTTCTGCATAGGAAGATTTAAGGCATCCGTTCTGGCTATGGAAATGCTGCCGCCCTGCTGAGAAGATAACTCATGCTCTCCATGTACCTCTCCTATCAGCTTTAAGGACAGGGCATCCTGATCCAGATAGCGATCCCCGTAAGAAATCTTGGGGCTTACCTCTCCCTTGTTGGCAGACTCGTTCAAAATATCACTAATCGTCAGACTGGGAGCCGTTCTGTCAATGACAAAATGATCCTCCGGATAAGCCAAGGCCTCATTTCCCGCCAAATCCTTCACCCGGATGTTGAACTGATAGTCTCCATCCTCTTCATAGGAAATGCTTGCCTGATGATGAAGCTCGGAAACGCCCCGACCTTCTCCACCGCTAAAGGAAGACAGGGCACTGCCATGTCCTTCTCTTCCTCCATCTTTCATCACAGTATAGTCCACAAGATCCGAACGGAAATTTTTCTCCTCAATGGAAATCTCCGCCCTTCTTCCTTCCTTATAATAAAACTCATGGTTCGCGGTATTGTTGTCATAGCTTACGCTAAGAACAGGGGCAGTTTTATCCACGGTGAAATCCAAAGCCGCCCGGGTTCCCTCTGCATAGGCTAGCTCCTCCATGGCATTTCCGGCCAAGTCCTCTCCGGTGATGGAAAGCTGATAATCTCCGTCCTTATTGAAGTAAAGACGACTTTCCCATCTGGTGCTGTCTCCGCTTCCGGAAACCTTTTGGAAGGAATCTCTTTCCACCTCCAAAAGCCTGGCACCCTTTCCCTCTGCCGGGTCTGTAATCAAAATCTTGAAGGCATCCTCTGAGAAGTTTCTCTCCTCTACCGTAATGGTAGCCGTTCGATTTTCTTTAAAATAAAACTCATTTTCCACACGATTGTTGTCGAAGGATAAGGTAACCCTCGGCTTGGTAATGTCAATGCTCAGGTGCTCTTCCTTTACCGTTTGGTTTCCGGCATTGTCCACCGCCTTGATTTTCAACAGTACGTCATTACTGTTGTTGTCCTTAGCCAAAATCGTAAGAGCATGAGCATCATCATAGGACTTCTTTAAGTCGTTTAACTGAGGCTCTTCCTTGGAAAAATGATAGAGAGAGCCTGCCTGGGTTTCTATACCGTCTCTGTAAACGGTATAGGTCACATCCTTTAAACCGGCATAGCTGTTTCCGGGGCTGGGCTCCGTTACGGAAATTCCTACCACTACATCCTTTTTATAGAGGCCGTTTTTCTCCTCTTCCTTCGGCAAGGTGATATGAATCTCCGGATTCTGCTGGTCTAAAATCACACCGTCAGAGCTTAGATAATACTGATTTCCGGCCATATCCTTTAAGTGGACATAGGTAATAAAGGTCTCATTAGGAGAGATTTCCTTGGACCAGTAACCGTCCTTTACTTCGCTGGTAACATTCTTAAAGGCAGAACTTGCCTGCAGGTCTGCAAGGCTCATCTTCTCCCTTGTCCGAAGAACTTCCACCAGCCCGATACCGCTTAAGTTATCCTCCGCCTGCAAACGAATAACCTGCTTTTTATTACTGAATCGACCAAAGCTGATACGATCCAGGAGCTTGGTCCAAAGGGTTCCGTCCTTGGAACGATCCCAATCGCCAATCTTCAAGGCACCTGTGGGAGCTTTTCTGTCCACCACAAAATCAAAGGCCGCCTTGGTCTCTCCTACTTCGATGGGAGCATTTTCATTGCCCGCCAGATCCTTTACCTTTAGGCCAAGATGATAAATGCCGTCTTCGGTAAACTCTACCAAGCAGGTATACTTATTTCCCTCTTGCGTCCAGTTATTTAAGCTCTTCAAAGATTCTGCATAAGTTACAGGTACCGGATTTCCCGCCTTGTCCTTTACGGAAAAATCAATCTGAAGAGAAGATAAATCCAAGTGGGCATCCTCAATTTCGATTTTCCCTCTTCTCGCTTCTCTAAAGTATTTCTCATTGGCCAGGCCGTCATTGGATAAGCTAACCCGAATCTTAGGCGGCGTTTTGTCCACTACCAGGAAATTGGAGGCACTGGCCTTTCTTCCGGAAAGGTCGGTGGTATTTAATAGAACCTCATACTCACCATCTTCTTTGAAGTTAAGCTCCGCCTTATGCAAGGTGGAATCGGATACCTTTTCCGCTTTCCATGGTACATTCTTAGGACGCACCGGCTTTGCTCCTGCTCGTGTAAATGTTTTTGGAGCTCTGGTGATGCTACTGGGGCTAACAGGAATCCCTAAGGTGCTGGAGCTTATCACAGCTCCGTTACTCGTTCCTTCCACAAGATCCGGAAGGAATTTGTAATAAAGCTCGGTTTTCTCAGGGTTAAAATTTTCTTCCAGCACATTTGCCGTCAGTGTAACATCCTTGGCAAAATATCGGGTTTTACTGCCTTCCAAGGAAGGGTCAAAGAAAATCTTGGGATCCGTCTTATCTATGGTAACCTCCAACTGCCCCTTCTTGGAGAGTCCATAATCATGCCCCCAAACAATAGGATTTCCTGAAGGATCCTTGTAATCAAAGGAAAAACGATAATGTCCCTCGTTGCTAAAACGCGTTTCAACTGTATTATCATCCCCAACTTTGTGATACTCCATGAAGCGATTAGCCTGATTTTCCAAAAGGCTAGGCTTATCATCATCTAGGATTCCGGAATTCTTCTTTAAAGTAACGTTCTTATCCTGATGTATCTGTGCTGTATAGCTTTGTTCTTTCGTTTCTCCGTTTCTTCTACTATAGACTTTCAGAGATAAATCCCGATCTTCCGTGAAAAAATTCGTTTCCTTCACATACAGGTTCAAGACAGAATCATTTTGAAAATAAAAATGATCCTTTATCGGCTTAACCTCAGGCTGAAAATAGAAGCTTCCCTCCGGTTTTTTTGTATCCACTACCAAATACTTATCGGTTTTACGGGGGGAGCCTTCATTTTTGTTACCGGCATTATCCACAGCATAATATTCAATTTTTCCCCTAAACTGAGGTTCAAGCTTGATTTTAGCAATGGCTGTATCATCATCCGGTCTGCTAAATTGCTCCCTGTCTGTGTTGCTAAGTTTAATCCACTGTTTTTCTGTAGTCTGGTTCTCACTATCCTGTAGAATATAATGATAGTAGATGGCCTCCACCTTGGAACGGGTATCCTTAGCTTTTAGTTCCACTTCCAGTGTGTCTTTATAGAAGTCATAGCCACCAAGGCTTTTGACTCTGGACTCTTTATCCGTCCTGTAGGAAATAGGGAAAAGCTCCGGCTTGGTAGTATCAATATTATACTTTTCAAGGCTCTTTCCCTCTTTTAGCCCCAGTCCGATTCCCTCTTTTGTTTTAATGAAGATCTGCTTACCCTCAGGAGATGCGCTGTTTTCTCCCAAGGTAATATCTTTCTGCCAATCACCTTTTTCCCAAGAGTCTCTATAGGAAATATCATATTTAACGCCATTGTTCCTTGCGCTAATCTTCACATTACTCTTGTACCAACCTTGAGCATTCTTATCCCCTTCAATATGAAGGTAAGAGGAATAATCCGGATAAACCACTTGGATTTCCGCATAAGCCTTTTTTTCCTCATAATACTTATTCTTTTTTGCTGTAACTTCAATGAGGATAGTGTCTTGTTTTCCGTCTCTAAAGCTGAGAATTCCTTTCTGGTCGTCAAGATCGGCTACATCTTTAGTAAGCAAATCGTAGCTGATTTCATCACTTAATTGTCCCTTCACATTCAAGCGGAAGGAATGCTTTCCCAACTTTCCTCCGGCTTTGGGATTTTCTTTTCCATAGTTTACCTTATAGACAGAAAACACTTTATCCTTCTGCTCTTTAGTCCCAAGGTATTCAAAATCCTGCAAGTCAAAGGAGAAATCCTTCTGCTCACCCGGTTCAATGGTAATCGTCAGCTCTTTCGGTTCAGTCTTGAATTTAGAGCCTGACTCTTCCCAGTCTTCTACAATGACCCTAATTACGGCTGTTCCGGGAGCATTAACTCGAAGCTTCCTATGATTCTCAATAGAAATGGCGCCATCATTATTAGAGATTTCTTCATAGTGAACTTTTCCCTTTACATTTGCCCAGTTAATAGGATCTATGTATTTGTTTTTTTCATATTTTTCCTTTATAGAGTTGCCATCTTTAAATATAAGTTTATCCAGAGTTTCTGAAACAGTAAATGTCTTGCTGTCTTTCAAAGTCTTATGATTCTTATCCCCTTTAATACGGGCAATCAAGGTGTAACTTCCCCCTGTATTAATCTGTATAGCATTCGGATTCCAAATCCGTTCTTCAGAAGAAGAAGGTCGTATCAGGTAATATTCTATATCGGAATCGCTCTTATCTTCGCCTAAATCCGGCTCATAATGTGCATGAGCAGAAAGAGTATAGGTTTGCTTATCCTTGATTACTATTGTCTCTACCGGATCTAAAGTCAGAATCCCTTTCCATGGTTGTTTCTGTTTCTCATCCAGCGTAATCTCTACTGTCCCCTCCAAGTCAATCGGTATTTCACCATTTTCAATAGTATAGTCTCTAAATGCCTGATACTCGTCATTGTAGGCTCGAACGATCATGAGAATCTTGAAACCCTGGGTTAAATAGCGGGAAGGTAATTTTTGCACTATTTCCCCCATAGCATTTGGCTGCCCGGTATAAAACAAACGTTTTTCAAATTTATCATAACCCGGATAAGAGCCTTCTTCTTTTGCGTGGGGAAAATCATCATCTTTCTCCAAGCTCTCATCCTCTTGCAGTTTAGTATATTTCTTCCCGCGCTCTGTCCAGGTGTTGCTGGCACTACTTGTCTCTTCCTTTTCAGAAGTAGAGGGGGAGCTTTTCTCTTCTTCATCCAGCAAAGAAGAAGACAGCGCATCTTCTGTCTCCTGTCTTTCCTCTTCGCCCTTTTCACTGTCTTTTTTATAAATGGAAAGTTCAACTTGAACTCCTTGGACAGGACTTCCATGATCATCTGTAAATAGAAAGAGAATCTCTTTGTCCTTCTCTATGACCTTTCCCTCTGCCTTCCATTCCACAGGAAACTGAAATAGTACCTGTAGAATCACAAGGCATAAAGCCACCAGCCTTTTTCCTCGCTGTCCCGAGATAAAGCTTTTCATATATCTACTCCTTTTTGCCTACGCACAAATAACTTCTTTTATTGTTTTTGTACTGCTCCGTTCACAGTCCACCTGCCCTCCTGATCCACGGTAAACCCGTCAGGGGTAGTGGTGTTTCTATAAAGGGCTCCTTCATTTTGTCCCTGTAAATCCAAATAATAGCAGTTTCCGTCAATCCACTGCCAACCGGTAAGCATTCTGCCCTTCCATCCGTCAGAGTTTGGGAAGAGGTAGTATTTACTACCGTTTACCTCTA
>CALHIC010000250.1 GCA_938030845.1 uncultured Oribacterium sp.
GTATTTGGCCAATGCGGAGAAGGGGCTCATTGAAGTGGCGCCTCTAGCCTATATGCGCGGTAGAACCTTGGACAATGCTTATATTATCCTGGATGAAGCCCAGAATACCACTCCGGCGCAGATGAAGATGTTCTTAACCAGAATCGGTTTTGGCTCCAAGGTGGTGGTTACCGGAGATTTAACCCAGAAGGATCTGGAAGAGGGAAAGAAATCCGGTTTGGAGGATGCCATCCATGTTTTGAAAAATGTGGAGGGAATCGCTTTTTCCACCCTTACCAGCGAAGACGTGGTTCGTCACCCCTTAGTGCAAAGAATCGTTAATGCCTACGAAAAGGACGAAGAAAGAAAAAAAAAGGACAAATATGCAAATAGACATTCAATGGGAAGTGAAGGAACAAACAAGTCTGGATTACGAAAAAATCATTCAGGATATCGTAGAGGAAAGTCTTGATTACGTTTCCTGTCCCTATGACGTATCTCTTTCCGTAAGCTTTATTGAAGCGGAGGAGATGCGGGAGTTAAACTTAAGCCAAAGAGGAATTGATTATGCTACGGATGTTCTGTCCTTTCCTTTGTTGTCTTTAGATCCTCCGGGAAGCTTTCCCGAAAGTCTGGAAGAGGAGTGGGGAAATTTCGATCCGGAGACCGGAGAGCTGATGCTGGGGGATATTGTCCTTAACTGGGACAAGGTAAAGGAACAGGCGGAGAGCTACGGCCATTCTTTGGAGAGAGAGCTTGCTTTTTTGATTGCCCATTCCCTTTTACACCTTTTCTCCTATGATCACATGGAGGAAGAAGAACGAAAAGAGATGGAACAGAAGCAGGAAGAGATATTAGAGAATAGAGGGTATTACCGATGAGAGAAGGCAGAAGACAAGTCTCCCCAAAAAGAAGATCAAGCGGAAATAATTTTGTTCTGCAGGGATCTCTTCTTGCGGTTGCCGGAATTCTGGTTCGTCTTATCGGCATGGTTTACCGAATTCCACTTTCCGCAATTATTTCCGATGAGGGTAATGGATATTATACCTCAGCTTTTTCTATTTATACCTTGCTCCTGATTCTATCCAGTTATTCCATGCCCACTGCCATTTCCAAACTGATTTCTCAGAATCTGGCAGCGAAACGTTTTAAAAATACGGAAAGAGTTTTAAGGGTTTCTTTTATTTATGCTTCCATTATGGGAGCGGTCATGGCCTTTGTGCTATTCTTCGGAGCGGATGCCATTGCCGGAGCCTTGAAAAAGCCCTTTGCCGCTTATGCCCTAAGAGCACTGGCTCCAACCGTTTGGATTATGGCCTATCTGGGGCTTTTGCGAGGATACTTTCAGGGCATGGGAAATATGATTCCTACGGCTATTTCCCAAATCCTGGAACAGATTGCCAATGCCGTTTTTTCCGTTTTGATGGCATACCTCCTTTTCGCTAAAGGAAAAGAAGCCAATTTGCTTTATAACAATACGGAGTATTCCTATGCTTTCGGTGCTATGGGAGGAGCAATCGGTACCGGCGTGGGAGCCTTTATTGCCCTGCTGTTCTTTTTGATGCTTTATTCCTATCAAAGACCAAGACTCAGAAAGAGAGCCAAGAAGGATAGCAGTATGGTGGAAAGCTATGAGCGTTCCGCCCTGTTGTTATTTTCAACCATGGTTCCCATACTGATTTCCAGCACGGTATATAATATTTCCTCCGTTCTGGATGACTATTTTTATTCCAGCATTATGACTAAGCTTAAGATTCCTACCAAGCAGATTGTTATGGAGTGGGGAATCTTCGGAGAATATCATATTCTCTTTAATATTCCCGTAGCCTTAGCCAATGCCTTATCCTCCTCTTTGATTCCCAGCCTTACTGCGGCTGTTGCTTCCCATGATCGGAAAAAGACCCTTGGACAAATCCAGACCAGCATTCGCTTCAGCATGCTGATTGCCGTTCCCTGTACCGTGGGAATGTGTATTTTGGCGGAGCCTCTATGTAGAATGCTTTTCCCGGGAAAAAATGTAATGCTTTTAATTAATGTAACCAGAATCGGTGCTTTGGCAGTTTTGTTCTATTCCTTGTCCACCATCAGTAATGCTATTTTACAGGGATTGGGACATCTGAATCTGCCTCTTAAGCATTCCGTCATTTCTTTGGTATTTCATTTGGCCAGTTTGTTACTTCTCTTATATGGAAAAACCGGCATCTACGGAGTGGTGGTTTCCAATATCCTTTTTGCCATCATGATGTGCATCTTAAATCAGGCTGCCATAAAACGTCATACCAGATGCGTAATAGACTGGGGAAAAACCGTAGGATATCCTATTTTAGCTTCTCTTATAATGGGAATTTTTGCCTTTGGATGCTATTTCTTGATTCATTTCCTTCTTCCGGAAAAGCTGGGAAAGGGAAGAATCGGTTCCGCTCTGTCTTTGCTTCCGGCGATTTTTGTTGCGGTAGTTCTCTACTTTGGCAGTCTCTTGAAAATGAATGCCTTTTCCAAAGAAGACCTGGATGAAATGCCTATGGGGGGACGACTGAAGAGATTTATCAAGGATTAAAATCGAAAACTATAAATAAGCTGAAAATTAAAAAGATGAAATATAATCAAAGGATATAGAAAAGAATAGGGGCAATATGAAGGATTGTATCATTGTGGGAGGCGGGGCAGCCGGTATGGTGGCTGCCATAGAAGCAAAAAGAGCCGGTGCAAAGTCGGTTCTTTTAGTGGAAAAACAATCCTGCCTTGGAAAGAAGCTAAGCCAAACCGGAAACGGAAGAGCCAATTATACCAATCTTTCCATGAATGCCAACGCCTATAGAAGCAATCATCCGGAATATATTCCTTCCTTTTTAAAACATTTTGATAGCAGAGATTCTCTGGAATATTTCAAGGCTTTGGGAATTTATCCCAAGTTTAGGGGAGACTATGTGTACCCCTACTCGGATCAGGCA
>CALHIC010000251.1 GCA_938030845.1 uncultured Oribacterium sp.
AAACTTACGGAAAATAGCTCAAATGCTCCCGGTGCGTTGGAGGGAAAGGCTAACTCCGACGGGGCTGAAGCCCCCAAACAAAGAGCGCTTAGTCTTAGAGAGGTCTTTGCCATTCCCGGAGCCAAGGAAAGCTTGGCCAGCTTCTATGGCTACTGCGCCTTGGAGCAAACCGTGGGCTTATGGGCAGGCTCTTTCATGGTTCTTGCCCTTGGCATGGAGGAAAAATTAGCCGCCTCCTATGTGGCACTATTCTATTTCGGCATTACCTTCGGTCGTTTTCTTTCCGGCTTTTTCACGATGAAATGGAAGGATGAGCAAATGGTGTTGGGAGGAAGCGCCATTGTCTTCTTCGGCATTTTCCTGCTCTTTACTCCCTGGAGTAAGGCTCTGGTACTGCCGGCCTTAATTCTGATTGGCTTGGGCTGTGCCCCGGTTTATCCTTCCGTAATTCATTCCACTCCCTATAACTTTGGGGTGGAGCATTCCTCAGCCCTGATTGGAGCACAAATGGCCTCAGCCTATGTGGGAACCTTGATTATGCCTCCCCTCTTTGGGGTTCTGGGACGCAGCTTCAGTATGAAGCTCTTCCCCTATTACTCCATGTTCCTCCTGTTTTTTATGGTATTTACCTATAGAAGAATGTTGCAAGTCACCAGGAAGGCAAGGCGGGAGAAGCGATAAGGGGCTTTTTCGATAGCTTTCAGCAAAGAACGAATACGAAAGATATTTACTTTTGCAACAAATTGTTGCGCCGAGGGAACGGCGACAGTGAACCGGTACATGAAAACAAGGCTATACGATAAGCAAGACAGTGCATTATAGAAAGTCAGTACAACAGAAAGTCAATACCCTAAAGAAAGGACGGAAATCCTATGCAAAAAGTGCATGAAGAACTGGAACGCATTTTGCCCAAGGCCATCGCCTTGGCGGAAGACATTTTCAAAAACCCGGAGCTGGGCTATAAGGAATTTCGGAGCAGAGAAAAGGTGGAAGAAGCTTTACGGAACGCCGAGATTCCCTACACGGAGGTGGCTTACACGGGACTTATGGCGACTTTGGATTCCGGAAAGGAAGGCCCCTGCATCGGCTTAGTTGCAGAGTTTGATGCTGTGCCGGTTTTGGGGCATCCCTATGCCTCAAGCGACCAAAATGCAGCCCATGCCTGTGGGCACTATGCCCAGACCGGAGTGATGCTTGCCGTATTTTTGGCGCTGAAGGAAGCCGGCGTAATGGAAAGGCTTACGGGAAAGGTGAAGCTCTTCTTCACTCCTGCGGAAGAATTCTGCGACATGGATTATCGAAGAAATCTCATCAGAGAGGGGAAGGTTTCCCATTCCTCCGGCAAGCAGGAAATGATTTCGCTGGGGCTTTTCGATGAGTGTGCGGTGCTCCTGTCCTGCCATAGTATGGGGCTGATCGACACGGACTATCAGGCCGAGGTGGGGGCTTCCTTAAACGGCTTCTGCCAAAAGAAGGTCACCTTCCTGGGCACGGAGGCCCATGCCGGGGCGAATCCTCATTTGGGGGTAAATGCTCTTCATGCCATGACTTTAGCGATTTCCGCCATCAATGCCCTTCGGGAAAGCTTTCCGGAGGAGGATTGCATCCGGGTGCATTACATCGTAACCGAGGGAGGACAGACGGTGAATTCCGTTCCTGCCAGAACCAAGATGGAAATGTATATTCGAGGAAAGACGGTGGAGGCCATCCGAAGCACGGAGAAAAAGGTGGATCGGGCTTTACGGGGAGCGGCGCTGGCGATAAACTGCGACCTGGAAATCCAAAATACCCCGGGCTATCTTCCCTTAAAGCAGGATCCGGCCCTTACGGAGCTGGTGCGGAGCCAGATTCTTCGCTATATGCCGGAAAGTCGGATTGCGGAGGGAACCCACGGCACAGCCTCCGGGGATATGGGAGACCTGTCCATGCTCTTCCCCACGGTGGAAATCGGCATTTCCGGCTTCAAGGGGCGGATTCACGGCCGGGATTTCGGTACGGAAAATGAAAGGGAAGCCTACCAGATTCCCGCCCACTATTTTGTGGACACGGTCATGCGACTTTTGGAAAATGAGGGGGCGGAAGCCAAGAGAATCCAAGAGAGCTTTGTACCCAAATTCACTAAGGAGAACTATCTGGCAGAGCTGGATAGACTTCATACAAGTTTATTTTACGAAAGGGAGAAGGAATAATGAGAAAAAAGAACTGGATTTTAGGACTGAGTGCAGTAGGCATGATGGCTGTTTTGGCAGCTTGCGGAGGTAATGCAAATGCTAAAGCCACCACATCCGCTACAGAGGCGGCAAAGGAAGGAACTACCACGGCAGCCAAGGCAGAGAAAGCTGAGGACAGCAAGAAGAGCGATGGCAAGAAGCTGAAGGTCACTCTTTTGGTAACCGGTTCCTTCGGAGACAAGGCCTTTAACGACTCCGCGCAGGCAGGAATGAAGAAGATTCAGGAAGAGCTTTCCGACAAGGCGGAAGTGACCATGGTGGAAATGGGGAACGACAAGACCAAGTTTGAAGGGGCTATGCAGGATGCTTCCGAGTCCGATGCGGATTTGATTATCACCGGACTTTGGGACATGAAGGAAATCACCGAGAAGATTGCCCAGGAATATCCGGAGAAGAAGTACATCCTTTTTGATACTGCTGTAGACTATACTTTAGGAGACCTTTCCAATGTATATTCCATGAGCTATAAGCAAAATGAGGGTGCCTTCCTGGCCGGTGTTTTGGCAGCAGGGGTAACCAAGTCCTCCATGCCTTATGCCAATGCGGATAATGTTATCGGTTTTGTAGGGGCAAAGGATACCGCTGCGGTTATCAATGACTCTGCAGTAGGATATATTCAGGGCGCAAAGTTTATGGATCCTGAAGTAAAGGTATTGGTTTCCTATGTAGGCTCCTATGTGGATTCCGCAACAGCAAAGGATCTGGCATTAACCCAGTATGCCAACAATGCGGACACCGTTTTCGTAGCAGCAGGTCCTGCCAGTGTAGGGGTTATCGAGGCCGCGGCGGAAAGCAAGAAGTATGTTATCGGGGTAGACTCCGACCAGGCGGAAGCCTATGCCGGAAAGCCCGAGCAGGAATACATCATTTCCTCCGCAATCAAAAATGTGGGAGAAAGTCTGTATCTTTCCGTAGAAAAGGCGACAGAGGGCAAGCTTCCCTTCGGTGAGGCGGAGGTGCTGGGTCTTAAGGACGGCGTAGTCGGCATTGCGGAAAATGACATTTACAAGAAGGAAGTACCGGAAGACGTGCAGAAGAAGGTAGAGGACGCAAAGCAGGATATCCTTGGCGGCAAGGTGACTGTAGACACTGCTTACGGTATGGAAGAAAGCAAGTTAAAGAGCATTATCAGCGGCGAATAAATTAACAGGAGGAACTGTGGAAGTCATAGCAGGAAGAGGACTTTACCAGATCTATCCCGGTGGCGTTTTGGCTAATGAAGACGTGAATCTCTCCGTGGAAAAAGGAGAGATTCATGCTTTAGTAGGGGAAAATGGAGCAGGCAAGTCCACATTGATGAAGATGCTCTATGGAGAAATCGCCCCCACCAAGGGGAAAATACTGGTAAAGGGAGAGGAAGTGGAGTTTCACTCCTCCAAAGAAGCCATGGAAAAAGGCATCGGCATGGTACATCAGCATTTTATGCAGATTCCTTCCATGACGGTGGCGGAGAATCTGGTGCTGGGCACGGGAAAGAGTCTTTTTGTAGACCGAAAGAAGGCTGTGGAGGAGTGCAAGGCCCTTTCCGAAAAATACGGTCTGCAAGTGGAGGCGGAAAAAAAGGTTTCCGACATTTCCATTGCCATGCGACAGAAGCTGGAAATTCTAAAGGCGCTTTACAGAGGAGCGGAAATCTTTATTCTGGACGAGCCCACAGCGGTGCTGACGCCTCAGGAAACCGAGGAGCTTTTTGTGCAGCTTCGCAGTCTACGGGAAAAGGGGCATACCATCCTCTTTATTTCCCATAAATTGCAGGAAGTAAAGGCTCTTTGCGACAGAATGACCATTCTTCGGGACGGAAAGACCATGGGAACCTATGGGGTGGAAAGCCTTTCGGAGGCGGATATCTCCCGAATGATGGTGGGAAGAGAAATTCGTCTGGATATCGAGAAAGAGCCCTATTCCCCGGGAAAAAAGGTATTTTCCGGAAAAAACATTTCCCTGCAGGGCGAGGGCGGAAAGGCGATTTTACAAAATCTCTCCTTCTCCCTTTCCGAGGGAGAAATTCTGGGGATTGCCGGCATTGACGGAAACGGACAAAATGAGCTTTGTCAGGTCTTGGTGGGAACGCTTCCGGCAAAGGGGGCAGAGCTTAAGCTTTTTTCCGAAGACTTCTCCGCATTTTCCGTGCAGAAGCGACAGGACCTGGGGATTTCCTATGTGTCGGAGGATCGCTTCCTCTATGGCTCCGCGCCTAAGCTTAGCTTGGAGGAAAATGCCATTTCCCGCAGCTATCGGGAGAAGGCGCTTTTTTCCTTCGGGCTATTAAACAGTGGAAAGATTCAGGCCTTTACCAAGAAGATTCTTTCGGCCTTTTCCGTAAAATACAAAAATACAAAGCAGGATGTGAAATCCCTTTCCGGCGGAAATGCCCAGAAGCTGATTTTCGGGCGGGAATATGAGGCCAATCCTCATTTGTTCATCCTGAATCAGCCTACCAGAGGAATTGATGTGGGGGCCATTGCCTTTATCCGAAAGAAAATCCTGGATATGCGGAAGAATAAGAAGGCGGTGCTTTTGATTTCCGCTGACCTGGCTGAGCTCCTGTCCTTAAGTGATCGCATCCTGGTGATGCATGAGGGGCGCTTTGTGGGCTATCTGGACAATGACGGCAGTCTGACGGAGGAGGAGCTGGGCTTATATATGCTGGGAGTTAAGGAAGACAGTCAGGAGAGAATAGGAGAGGCTTATGAGCAGTAAACAACAATTTCAGCTTTTTCGTTTTATCCTGGCACTGGGGATTTCCCTTGGCATTTCCATGCTGATTATCTTTTTGGTCAGTAAGGAGCCTTGGACAGCCATTTCTTATCTGCTCTTAGGCCCCTTTGGCAGTATGCGGCACTTTCTTTCCATCTTTGCCCAGGCCACCCCGCTGATTTTCACCGGGCTCGCCCTAAGCCTTTGCTTTAAGTCGGGAAACTTTTCCATGATAACGGATGCCTGCCTCTATATTTCCGCGGTGCTTACCGCGGCCTTGGCTATCCGTATGAGCCTTCCCTTCCCCCTGCACCCCTTAGTGATTTTACTATTGGCGGCGGTGATGGGAGGCATTATCGGAAGCCTGCCGGCATTGGCGAAGCTGTATTTTAAAGCCAATGAACTGGTTACTTCCTTGATGTTAAACTATGTCTTTTTCTATCTGGGACTCTTTACCATCAGTAAATTCTTGTATTTGTCGTTCAAGCTCTTCAATACCTTCTT
>CALHIC010000252.1 GCA_938030845.1 uncultured Oribacterium sp.
CAGGGAAAGAATATGGTTATTGCAATGTATGGAATTTCCTCAAAAATGCAGGCAAAGCAGACACTTTCAGAGTTTTGCAGACAATATAGTCTGTCAGGGGTGATACTTGCAGGTCTAAAGCTTGGAGATCCTTATCTTGAAGAAATAAAGCATACGGATATTCCCTGTGTAGGTATAGATATAAAACTCGAGGGAGAGATGGGAGCATCCATACTTACAAATGATGTTGAAGCTTTTAGAGATATCACAAATTATGCTGTGAATAAGGGTTTTTTGCAGCTTGTACTCATAAAGGGTAAGGACGAGGCGGCAGTTACTCTTGACAGATATAAAGGGTTTAAAAAAGCATTAGAGGACAACGGTATTCCCGATAAGGATGCTGATATCTTAAATTGTAAATTCGATGAAGAATTGGCTTACAAAAGTGTAAAAAACTATATAGAAAAATATAAAAAAAGAAAAGGCAGAGCCTTTGTATGTATGAGTGACCTGATGGCAATTGCGGCGGCAAGAGCTATAGAGGATCTTGGATATAAACTTGGCGAAGACTTTTTGGTCACGGGCTTTGACGGTATACAGCTTCTAAATTATATCAGACCGAGGATAGCTACCATAGATCAAAATATGATAGAAAAAGGCTATGAAGGAATGCGTTTACTTATAAAAATCATTAAGAATGAAGAAGAGCCGAGGACAATATATATAAAGCATAAACTTATAAAAGGTGAATAAATTTTTATTTTAAGGAGGGTTTTATAATGAAACTGAAAAAACTTTTAAAGAGCGGACTTGCTCTTGGACTTTGCTTGGGACTTGCAGCCTGTTCATCAGGTTCGAAAGGAGCAGGATCGGATGCAGGCACTGAGCAGGCAAAGACTGAAAATGCCGAATCTTCACAGGAGACAAAGGCCGGTGCTGACGGAAAGGAGATTGAGCTTAAGATTCCTACATATTTGGCAGGAGAAAATGTAGGTGCTACATTCTTCCTACCGCAGGTGGAGAGATTTAATGAAAAATATGCAGGCAAATATAAGGTAGTTGTCGAAGAAGTTGTTCAAGATTCATATGCGGAGAAAATCAAGCAGCTTGCGGGACAGAATAAGCTTCCTACATTGGTACATTCACCCGGTTCAGGCGGCATAGATACACAGTGGTTTAAGCAGGTTATTTTGGACAATGACCTTGCCTACGATTTGACAGATTTTGCCAAGGAAACTCCGGAGCTTTCCGATTTATGGATTCCGGAATCCAGAGAGTATTGTACCTATAACGGTAAGCTGGTGGTTTCTCCCATGCTGGTGATTCGTCCTATCGGTATGTTTTACAACGAAGACCTGTATAAGCCGGAGAAAAGCCTTGGAGAGCTTAGTTATGACGAGTTTGTTTCCTCTTTAGGGGACAACAAAATCGCTTTTATGACCTCTGAAAATGCTTGGACCACTACTTTGATGCTTTCCGCTCTTGTGGGCAATGAAGAGGGTGGAGCAAAGCTTTTACAGGATAGCGTAAAGGATAAGCTTTGGGATTATACAGAAGAGCCATTTGTAAAGGGCGTAGAAAAGCTACAGACACTTTTGCAGAAGAATGCTTCCGCAAATACCTTGGGAGCAGCTTATGCAGATGCAGCCAATGCTTTCATGAGTAATAAGGCGGCCGTAATTCCCAACGGTTCCTGGATGGTTTCCGAATTCAATGAGGAATCCAAGGACAAGTGGAGTAATGATTTTAAAGGATCCTCCGTGCATGCCGGCATTTATCCCGGAAATATTGCATTAGCAAATCCTGCAGGCTACGGAGATTTCTGGATTCCCGCTACTGCAAGCGATGACGAGAAGGAAGTGGCTAAGGCATTCCTTGCTTTCCGCGGCAGTCAGGAAGAGCTGGAAGCCTATCTTTTGGCAGAGGGCGGAACCGCACCAAAGCTGAAGTATAGCGAGGATTTCCTGAATAAGCTTAAGGAAAACCCCTTGTTATACGAGTACAATCAGAGCGTAAATGATGATACAAAGTATGTACCTATCTTAGGGGATGTGTTCCCGGCTTCTATCGGGGATCAGGAATTCGGAAAGCTTTTACCAAAGCTGATTGACGGAAGTTTGAGCCCGGAAGAGTTCTGTAAGGAGCTTACAAAGAAGGCGGAAGAGGCAAAGCAGTAATACAAAACATTAAATAGGCAGAGTAAAGGGGAGTAAAATAGGATGAAAGCATCAAGCTTGGAAAGACGGAATTATAAGTGGATTGCCCTGTTTTTGCTCCCCTCCTTTTTGGTTTTTCTCTTCTTTTATTTACAGCCGATTCTCAGTATTTTTCTAACGTCCTTTACGAAGTATGACGGCTTTAACAGTCCCCGTTTTGTGGGATTGCAGAATTACATACAGCTTTTTGGGCAGGAATCCTTTCAGCTTTCCATGAAGAATCTTTTTTTGTGGTCTCTTATTGCCACCATTCTTCATGTGGGCTTCGGAACGATTCTTGCTTTTATTTTGTTCCAAAAACCTAGGGGCTGGAAATTCACCAGAGCGGTTTTCATGGTGCCCAATGTGATTTCCGCAGCAGCCTGGGCTCTGATTTATCGCTTCATTTTCAATGATGAGATGGGCTTTATGAACGGGCTGATTCGCCTCTTTAACAAGGACTTTCATCACCAATGGTTCTTTGAATCTCCCTATGCCTTCTGGGCGGTGACGCTCACCTGGCTTTTTTATGCGGTGATTGTAACCCTTCTTGTGATGAATGACCTGTATTCCATTCCGGAGGAGGTATTTTCCGCGGCGAAGGTGGACGGCGCCAATACCCTTCAGATTCTATGGCATATCGAGCTCCCTATGTGTCGTATTTCCATCGGAACCTCCATCATTGCCTCCATTACGGCCAGAATTGCCATGTATGAGCAAATCGCTCTAACTACTTCCGGAGGGCCGGGAAACGACACCATGAACCTCCCCCTCATTTTGATGAAGAACATTTTGGACTTAAAATACGGCTTGGCCAATGCCAGCGGTGTGATGATGTTTTTAGCGGGAATCTTGGTGCTGCTTTTGGTGCATAAGGGATTTCGTTTAAATGAAGGGATTTATGACTAAAAGTAGAGGTTCGTGAAAGTGTAGAGCTTTCAGATGAAGTGAAGCATTACGGTCTAAGCGAAGGGATTTATCACAATGAAAGCATTTTTGCAAAATAAAGAAAATATCAAAGGAAAGAAAAAGAAGGGGTTCTTATCCTCCCTTCTCATTGGAATGCTTTTGTGCTTTACCATTTTGATTTCTCTCTTCCCGATTGTGTGGGTGATTTTATCCTCCTTTAAAACCAATGCGGCGATTTTGTCGGATCCCTTTTCCCTGCCTACAGGATTTTCTTTAGAGCCCTACAGCTATATTTTTTCCAAGTATAATTTTGTGCAGTATTTTTTGAATTCCACCTTGGTTTCCCTTTCGGCAACGCTACTGGCTTTACTGATTTATGCCATGGGGGCCTATGTCTTTGCCAAGTATAACTTTCCGGGAAAAAATCTTCTTTTTATCCTGTATTCCATCACCCTTTTGGTGCCGGCACAGTCCAAGGCGCAGCCGATATTTTCCCTTTTGATTCATCTAAATCTCTATGATTCTTTGCCGGGACTTAGCCTGGTGTATATCTCCATGGGCCTGGCCATGAGTATCTTTGTATTAAGGCCTGCCTTCCTTGCCATTCCCAAGTCTTTGGAAGAAGCGGCGATTCTGGAAGGAGCGGATTTCTTCACCGTCTTTTGGAAAATCAACCTTCCCTTGGCAAAGGGCGGCTTAACCACAGCGGGAATTCTATTGTTTTTGGGAAACTGGAATGAGTATTTCTATGCCTCATTGCTGATTAGTTCGGATAAGGCAAGAACCCTGCCATTGGCCTTACAGTTTTTCACAGAGTCCTTCTCCTATAATTACCCCAGACTTTTTGCGGCTT
>CALHIC010000253.1 GCA_938030845.1 uncultured Oribacterium sp.
GCTATTGTTACCATAATTGTAAATGTGATTGTTAAATTTGAAAGGGTTTAAAATGAACAGCAAAAACTATCCTTCGTATCTAAGACATACTTGGAGATATTTCATTCTGCTTATTGTTTTAATCTTCCAAGCCTTCGCTCCGAATTTAAATACTTTTCCAAAAGAAAACATCCTTTTTCCTATATTTTTTTATAAGTTGCTAAATGCATTTTCATTTCCCCTGATACTTATCTTGTCAGGAACTATTGTTTGCGATTATTATCATTCCTTAACACTTGAAAAAAATCAGGACTAATTTTTTATGAAATCACAAACATTAGAGGAAAAAGCGTAAAAAAGACCGATAAATCCGGCTAGCGCCAGTTCATCGGTCTTTTTTTACGCATTTTTTTGGGGGTATAGGACAAAAATAAATTCAAAATCTTACTGCTTGGGAACTGCCACGAAAACTTCCTCGTAAACTCTTCCCTTCTGGGTAAGGGCTCTGGCTTCCGCCATGGTGTCAAAGTAAATATCCACCATCTTTCCCTTTACACCGGAACCAATGTCTTCCACGGTATATACGGTATCACCGATAAAAATCTTGGTTCCCAGTGGCAGTACCGTTAAGTCTGCCGCAATGGTATGCTTCGCTTGGGTTTTTGCTCCGGAATAGGTCATTCCGTCTCCGCTGTATCCTACCAGCTGGAACTTTCCAAGGGATGCACCCTTTGTATAGTTTGCACTTTCTGCTGTTCCCTGACTGATTTCATTGGCAAGCCCTTCAGGGATATCGGTAAATTCAATAACATCTTCTTTGGCTACAGGGGGCGCTCCCACTTCTTCCGCCCTTCCCACAATGGAAAAGGAAGAAAGTAACATCAGGCTACTCAAGGAAAAAACGATTCCTTTTTTGATTTGTTTAAGCATAAAAATCCTCCTTGCTTTCTGCATTCTAGCACAGAGGAATTCTGTTTTTCTTTCATTTATCTTACAAAATCGCAAAAAAATCCGTTTTTTATGAATTTCTGTTGATTTTCTCTAAAAAATCCTGCTTCTTTCCCCATAGAAAAAGCACTAAAAAGAGGATTTCTTCCGGGCAGAGCATGAAAAAAGCTCTTAGGGCAAAAGATTCTCCGCCTGATTCGCCAATAGAAGCTCTAAAGCCAAGCTGTCAGAGATTCTTCCCTTTCTGTTCTCTTCTTCTAAACGAAGTAAACTATGGAAGAGATTTTGCAAGCCGGATTGGGTATAGGTTCTGGCCTGAGCAATATACTTTCGAACCCTCCAGGAATCCATGGAAAGCCGAGTTTCCATCTCTCTCTCCCGAAGTCCCTCTGTCAAATATTCTCTAACCACAAGAAGCTTTTCCACATTTTTCCGAATCAGACTCTGAATTTTTGCCGGCTTTTCTTCTAAACGCAGAAG
>CALHIC010000254.1 GCA_938030845.1 uncultured Oribacterium sp.
GCTTTTCAATATTAACTTAAACATTTGATTCTATCTTTCATAAAAGTGGAAACTATACAACATTTTAAAAAACTAATTTTGTCCATAGTAGGCATTGGCCCCATGCTTTCTATAGTAGTGCTTGTCCTGTAATTCCTGAGGAGCAGCTTTTACCTCCCCATTAATCAGCTCACAACGATAGGCCATCTTTGCCACTTCTTCTGTAACCACCGCATTATGTACTGCCGCATGGGCATCCTTTCCCCAAGCAAAGACACCGTGATTCTTACAAAGAACAGCCGGAACTGCTACAGGATCCTTTTTGAGTCTTTCAAACTCGGACACAATGAGTACACCGGTGTTCTTCTCATAGGCCTCCTCAATTTCTTCCTTGCTAAGATTTCTTACGCAAGGAATCTCCCCATAGAAATAATCTGCGTGGGTTGTGCCGTAACAGGGAATTCCTCTTCCCGCCTGAGCCCAGCTGGTAGCATAGCTGGAATGAGTATGAACAATACCTCCCACCTCTTTGAATCCTTTGTAAATCTCGATATGGGTTGCCGTATCGGAGGAGGGATTTAAGTTTCCCTCTACCTTATTGCCATCCAAATCCATAATCACCATATCTTCAGGCCCCATATCTTCATATTCCACTCCGCTGGGCTTAATTACAAAATATCCGCTTTCTCTGTCAATGGCACTGACATTTCCCCAGGTAAAAGTCACCAAACCGTACTTTGGAAGCAAAATATTCGCCTCATATACTTTCTTCTTCAGTTCCTCTAACATAATCCTCTCCTTTTCCTACGTCCTCAACTTACTTTACGGTATACATAGCAATTTCATCAATCTCTCTATTGGTTCCAATAATAACATCTTCTCCCTTTTTATTCTTAAAATGCAGGGCATTGGCACAACCTGTATTCCTGTCAATAAACTCCGTCTTATAATTTCCTTCCTCCGCATCCCAGCTAATGAGAATAGTGTCCTTGCTGCCCTTTCTCCAGCCCACGATCCAAGAAGGCTTTCCTTGGATTTCGCAGGTCCAGGTAGCGTGAATCATACCGGTATCCGCTTCCTTTGCGGAATATTTCCACTGAGGGACATAATTTCCGTGCTCGTCCAAATGGTAGATGGTAAGAGAATTACCATGGAATGGAGCAATACAGCCCAGTTCCAACTTCCCGTCTCCGTCAAAATCCACCAGTACGGAATCACTGGATGGCAGGGAATGAATCTTTGTCACCGTCCAATCTGCCCCATACACTGCAGGGGGATCGAAAATAAAGCTTCCTTCTTCACAACCCACCAGTCCGGCTTCATATCCCCCTCTTTTCATCTTGCAAAATCCGTGATTTTTAAGCATTCCATCCTTAATCAGCTTAAGCTCCAGTTTTTTCTCTCCCCTA
>CALHIC010000255.1 GCA_938030845.1 uncultured Oribacterium sp.
AGCAAAAATCCTCCTCTTTTATACAATCTGGCGGAACTTCAAAACGAATGCTCAAAGTCTTTAAAGATTAGTCCTGACGAGTGTTTAAAGCTTGTACAGGAACTTTATGAAAAGAAAATGTGTACCTATCCCCGTACGGATGCCAGAGTATTATCCACTGCGGTAGCCAAAGAAATCGGAAAAAACATTCAAGGGCTTCTGTCTTTTTCGCCCTATGCAAAGTATGCCAAAGAGGTTCTTGCTATGGACAGTGTGAAATCCATTGCCCGTTCCCGCTATACAGACGACAAAAAGATAACGGATCACTATGCCATTATTCCCACGGGGCAGGGAGCAGGACAATACAATTCCCTTTCCTATCAGGGAAAGAGAGTATTGGACTTTATTATTCGTCGTTTTCTATCCATCTTTTATCCTGCTGCCGAGTATAAAAAGATTGCTTTGGAAATAGAGGTTTTGGGAGAGTGTTTTACCGCCAACGAAAAAGTCTTGGTGAAGGAAGGATACCTTTGTCTCTATCAAAAGAAAGAGAAGAATAAAGATACATCTCCCAGAGATGCTACCGGAAAAGAAAACGGACAGGATTCAGAGGAAATGGATTCAGAAGAAGCCCTTACGGAAAATGGAAATCCCAAGCTTTCCGAACTGAAAAAGGGAGCCAAGCTTTATTTACAGGAGCTTAAGCTAAAGGAGGGTGAAACCCAGCCTCCAAAGCGTTATACCTCCGGAAGCATGATTCTGGCCATGGAAAATGCGGGAAAGTTGATAGAAGATGAAGAGCTTCGTGCCCAGATTAAGGGCTCCGGGATAGGTACATCCGCTACCAGAGCCGGTATCTTAAGCAAGCTGGAAAAAAATGAATATATTCATCTGGAAAAAAAGAATCAGCAATTAAGTCCCAGCGAATTGGGAGAAAAGATTGTACAGATTCTAGCTAAATCCATACCGGCTTTATTGAATCCTACCCTTACCGCCTCTTGGGAGAAGGGACTTTCCTATGTGGAGGAAGGAGAAATTTCGGAAGAAGAATATATGCGAAAGCTGGAAGCCTTTGTGGAGAAGAATACCAACAAGGTAAAGGGCTTATAAAGTATATTGCCGGGTTTCCAATCATCAAAATGGGAAAGAGCTGATAGAAGTTTAAAATTGTAATTTTACGACAAAGAGAGGAGCAAAAATGAAAAAGAAGGACTTGGAATGTAAAGCTTTTTATTCATCTTTAAAGGAGCCTTACCAATCCCTTTTTGAAGAATGTCAATATCCCTGGGAGGCCTTGCCTAAGATAAAGGCATGGATTTCCGCTATGCAGGAAAAGCTTCCTTCAGGTTTTCAAGAAGTGAAAAAGGGAGTTTTTGTCCATGAGAGCGTAAAGCTTTATCCCAATGTCTATCTGGGAGAGAATATTATTATTATGGCAAACTGTGAAGTCAGACCGGGAGCCTTTTTACGGGAAAATGTATTTGCCGGAGAGGGCTGTGTCTTGGGAAATAGCTGTGAATTTAAAAATGCGGTTCTTTTCCCCCATGTGCAAACTCCTCATTACAACTATGTGGGGGATTCCATTTTAGGAGAATACTCTCATCTGGGAGCAGGGGCATTAACCTCCAATGTAAAATCCGACAAGACCTTGGTTAAGATTCATGCAGAAGACGGAGAGCTTGAAACAGGATTAAAGAAATTTGGAGCCATTGTGGGAGAACAGGTGGA
>CALHIC010000256.1 GCA_938030845.1 uncultured Oribacterium sp.
TCCAGGGATTGTTCTGCGGTACTCTTAATCTTATCGGAAATCTCACTCATGGTAGCGCTTAGTTCCTCTATGGAAGAGGCCTGCTCTGTAGAGCCCTGAGATAGAGACTGTGCTCCGTTGGATACCTGTTCTGCTCCGCTGTTTACTTCGGATGCAGAACGTTTAATCTCCTCCATGGTGTCGGATAAGTCTGTAGTAATATCCCGAAGGGAAAGCAGTAATGGTCTGTAGTCTCCTTTATAAAGGCTTTCGTCAGAAAGGTCGACACGGAAATCTCCGCGGGAAACAGAGGAGAGCTTTTCGTTTAAATCCTGTATAATGTCCTTAATCTGTTGCATGACTTTATCAAAGGCATGGGCAATGGTGCCGATTTCGTCTTGCTTCTGATATTGAATTTCTACATTTAAGTTTCCATCTGCCACCTGATTTCCGACCTTGGCCATCATTTGCAAAGGCTTCAAGGAGGAACGAATTAAAAGATTGGTAATCAGCGTCAGTAATACTACGCCGCAAAGCACGATAATGGTGGATACGGTAATCAAGCGCTTGGTCACTCTCAAGTATTCGTTACTGGAAATGCTCATAAGACTCCAAAGCGTTGTGCCGTCCAGCTGTGTGGGAGCAAAATACAGACGTCTGCTTTGTCCGCTCTTATTCTGTAAAACCACATGGAAGGGTTTGTCTTCCTGCATTTTGCTGAGCAGCTCAGGTACATCCTTTTCGTCCAGTGCGTCATTTAAGGTTTTTTCTCTTAAACCTTCTCGAGAGCTGTAGAGGAAGTTTCCCTGGTCATCCATTACAGAGGTAAAGAGGCTTGGGAAACGGCTATCTTCCCGTGCCAAGATATCAAAGGCGGAAAGATTAATTTCAATTGTGACAACACCCTTAAATTCACCATTTACAAGAATGGGAGTGCAAACGGTAATCAAGGAATACTCCGGATATTCATCATCATGGTAAAGGGATGTGATGGTGGTCTTCTGGGTTTCCTTTGCGGTTTTGTATTTTGATAATAGGAATAGGGATAATTGATGATATCTCTGGTTTCTGCGCTCTTTACGGTAAGGTAGGGCGCATAATCCGTTACGCCGGGAATCAAGACACCGGGCTCAAAGAAATACCCTACATCTGTAACATAGGGATTACTTTTTAAGGTGGAGTACATAGCGTTCATCATAACGACTTCCGCATTGTACCGGCTGGCGGGAATTT
>CALHIC010000257.1 GCA_938030845.1 uncultured Oribacterium sp.
GTACCGGATGGTGGTATGAAAATGCGGATGGAAGCTATCTTACCGGTTGGAACTGGGTGGATGGCAACGGCGACGGTATTGCCGAGTCCTATTATTTTCAAAATGACGGCTATCTTCTGACCAATACCACGGTGGAGGGCTATCAGGTAAACGGCGACGGTGCCTGGGTGGTAAATGGAGCCGTGCAAACCAAGGGTGTAGGGGCCTCCGCAGGGAATGCAGCGGCGCAGAATGATACGGTATTTTCCAGATCCGGTTCCAAGAAGGGCCTGGCAACAAGAGATACCCTTTTTGATGCCACTTCCGTGAGAGATCTAGGGGTAAAGCATATCATTTACAACTTTACCAACTACGAGCAAAACTTTATGGACAACTTCCGGAACACCAAGGCAAACGGCGTAAGCGTAACGGCCATTATGCTGAATACGCCGAGAAATAATCCGGAGCCACAGTCACTTCCTGATGGAATCACCGGACAGGAAGCCCATTACTATGGCTATAATGTAGCAACCCAGGCCGGCATCGATGCAACCACCAGACTGGCGAATCGTTTTGCTTCTTTATATAAGGATTCTGTGGACAACTGGGTTATCGGAAATGAGGTAAATTATCCCAATGTTTGGAATTTTACGCCTCACAGCAGTATTGAGAATTATGCGGACCAGTATGCCCATGCTTTCCGCATTTGGTACACAGCAATCAAGCAGAATAACCCTTCTGCCAATGTGTATATCCCCTTTGACTATGTTTGGACGGAGCATTCTCCTTCCGCAGGCTACTACAAGGCAAAGGACTTACTGCGTTTGTTAAATGACAGGCTTCGGGATTTGGATTACGGTATTGCCTGGCACCCCTATCCGGAAGGACTGGCAGACCCCAACTTTGAGGATGACGGAAAGGCAACGAACAGCGAGGATTCTTTGATTATCAATATGAAGAACTTAAATGTTCTCACGGATTATTTACAGAAGCCGGAATATCTTTCCCCAAGCGGTAAGGTAAGACATCTGATTCTTTCCGAGCAGGGCTTTAACGCCACCAACGAGGATGTGCAGGCGGATCAGATTGCCAAGGCTTATGACATTGCCAAGAATAACCCCTATGTGGAAGCCTTCTTCCTGGCGAGGGAGTATGACCAGCCCGGGGAGATGCACAATGTAGGAGGTGCGTTACAGGAAATGCACTTCGGATTGAAGGATGCCTATGAGCGAGGCGGAAGACCCAGAAAGGCCTATTCCGTATATAAGAGTTTGCAGTAAAACAATAGAATAGAGAGTAGAGAAAATAGCTGACGGAAAGATTCCGGTCGGCTATTTTTGTGTCTTGATTTAAATGCCTGTATAAATGAAAAATGGAAATATAACAGAACGAGCTGTAAGCGAAATAAAGCTTGAATTTGCAAATATGTGGGGGCTAAAATATAATCTATCTTGAGTTAAAGTAGAACAAAGGAAATCAGAGGAAAATGTGGAAAGCTTCTATCGGTTCAAGCTGACCCGATAAATGACCCAATAAATGACCCGATAAATGACCCAATAAAATTGGAAGAGAATACAGGAGGTTAACCATGCAAAATTTTGATTATCGGACACCTACAAGATTGATTTTCGGAAAAGACGTTATCGAAGAACTTCCGGAAGTAATGAAGCAGTTCGGAAAAAGGATTCTGCTTAGCTACGGAAGCGGAAGTATCAAAAAGATTGGTCTTTATGACAAGGTAAAGGATCTTTTAAAGGACTATGAGATTTATGAGCTTCCCGATATTCAACCCAATCCCAAGTATGATCCCAGCGTTCTTGACGGCGTGAAAATCTGTAAAGAAAAGAATATTGATGTCATTCTTTCTGTTGGAGGCGGAAGTGTTTTGGACTGCACCAAGGCCATTGCCGCAGGGGCGAAGTATGAGGGAGATCCTTGGGATTTGATTACTTATAAGGTAAAAGCCAAGGCAGCCCTGTCACGACATGGAGCATGCGCTTTCGGCATACTATGACATCACCCATGGAGAAGAACTCGCCATTATCACCCCGAGAAGGAAAGTTAGAGGAGATACACAACAGGAGTTGCACAAAGAAGTCAGGAGAACAATTTATGAAGACATTGATTATTAACGGAAGTCCACGCATCGGGGGCAATACAAGCATTGCCCTGGAGGAGATGATTAAGGTATTTGAGAAGGAAGAGATAGAAGTTGAGGTCGTGCAAATTGGTAACAAAGATATACGAGGCTGTATTTCCTGTGGATATTGTTATAAAAATGGAAAATGTGTCTTCAATGACCCGGTAAATGAACTGGCAGAGAAGTTTGAAGCCGCAGATGCTTTAGTAGTGGCATCTCCGGTTTATTATGCCTCCGCAAATGCTACCCTGATTGCCTGTCTAGACAGACTGTTCTACAGTACACATTTTGATAAGACCATGAAGGTGGGCGCCAGTGTGGTTGTGGCAAGACGAGGCGGTTTATCCGCGACCTTTGATGAATTGAATAAGTATTTTACAATCGCTGGAATGCCGGTGGCCTCCAGCCAATACTGGAACAGCGTTCACGGATGCGAAAAAGGGGAGGCGAAAGAAGACCTGGAAGGCCTGCAAACTATGAGAACTCTAGCCAGAAATATGGCCTTTTTGATGAAGAGCATTGCCCTTGGAAAAGAAAAATACGGCTTACCGGAGCAAGAAGAGGGGATAGCTACAAATTTTGTCCGATAAAGGGAAGGGAGGATATAGAAGGGAGCTAAGTAAACTTTGGTGCTAAACCTTCTGTATCTTTTCTTGATAACTTAGCTTTCCTTTTTGCTACGAAAGTGTCTCAAAGAGATTAGTGGAGAGTGCTATGCCATTTCAAATCATCCGAAACGATATTACAAAAATGCAGGTGGATGCCATAGTGAATCCTGCTAACCCTATGCCGGGATATGCTGCGGGAATAGACAGTGCTGTCTATAAGGCTGCCGGGAAGAAGCTTTTACAGAGGCGACAGGAAATAGGGGCTATTGCTCCCGGAAGCTCCTTTATTACGGATGGATACAATCTGCCTGCAAAGTATATTATCCATACTGTAGGAACAGTTTGGCAGGGGGGCAATTCCGATGAAGAAACGATTATCAGAAAATGTTACCGTAGTATTTTCAGACTTGCCCTTGAACATCATATTCTCAGTCTTGCTATCCCTCTTTTGGCATCAGGAAGCTATGGCTTTCCCAAGGGAATAGCCCTTAGAATTGCTCTGTCGGAGATAGAAAGCTTTCTGTCGGAAAATGACATAGAGCTTTATCTTGTGGTTTTTGATGAAAAATCATATTCCTTATCAACGGAGTTATACGGTGATATTGATGAATATATTAATAAGCATTATGTAGAAGAAAAGATTTCGGAAGAGTATTCGGATTCATATGTTAGAGGAAAAAGTTCTAATGCTGATCCTGTTAGAGTGAGCTCTGTTTACGGGGCGCATATCAGTCCGGAAAAGTGCCTGGTTTCCGAAGTTCGAAGCTTGGAGGATGCGGTAAAGAATCTGGACAAAAGCTTTATGGAGCTGGTTTTCTCTTTTGCCGATCAAAAAGGCCTTACTGATGTTGAAGTGCAGAAGAAAGCAAACCTGGACAGAAAGGCATTTTCCAAACTGAAATGCGGAACCACCAAGAATCCGAGTAAATCCACAGCGCTGGCTTTGGCTGTTGCATTGGAATTGAATCTGGATGACACAAAGGATTTGCTTTCAAGGGCGGGCTGGGCCTTATCTCCCTGCAGTAAGCAGGATCTTATTGTGCAATACTTTATAGAGCGGGAAGCTTATGATATCTATGAAATCAATCTGGCTCTTTTTGAACATGGCGAACCACTCCTGGGAATGCAGGCTATTTAAATGTCGCCTGACAAGTGACCGAAAATAAAGCGGAAAGAGATAGGATACCCTCGTAACCATGCAAACAAGCAAATGATGGAGGGAATCACTATGAGAGAAAATTTAACGGAACTTGTATTTATCCTTGATAGAAGCGGCTCTATGGCCGGGCTTGAATCCGATACTATCGGCGGATTTAATGCCATGATAGAAAAGCAACAAAAGGAAGCCGGAGAAGTATTTGTATCTACTGTTTTGTTTGACGATGAGACGGAAGTAATTCACGACAGAGCCCCTATTGGAAATGTAAAAAAGCTGACGGAAGCGGACTACTATGTCCGTGGATGCACGGCACTCTTGGATGCGGTGGGAGGAGCAATTCGTCATATTGGGAATGTTCATAAGTATGCGAGGGAGGAAGATAGACCTGCTAAGACTTTATTTGTGATCACAACGGACGGTCTTGAAAATGCCAGTAGAAAGTACTCCTTTACGGATGTAAAGAAGCTTATTCAAAGTCAACAAGAGAAGTATCATTGGGAATTTCTTTTTCTGGGAGCAAATATTGATGCCATAGAGGTTGCGGGAAACATGGGAATTAAGCGTGATAGGGCAGCAAACTACCACTGTGATGAGGTGGGAACAGCGCTTAATTACCGGGTTATAGATGAAGCTGTAACACGTATTAGAGAATGCAAGGTTTCGGATATGGAGACGATATTTGTTGGTGGTGCCTGGAAAGAGGATATTGATCGGGATTTTGAGAAGAGAGGAGAAAAGCATGAAATTTGATGAAAGTTTGCAGCAGTATGTTTATCAGTATGAAGACTTGATTTTTTCTTGGGATGAGGAGCCTAAAGAGGAATATATCAGTAAGGTGAAAGTTTTAGCAAAGAATTATAAAGATAATTTGGATCGAATAATTGACTTTATCTTACCTGAACTTAGAGGAATGTACGGAGATGTAAGCAAAGAAGATGTAAAAAATAATCTTGGGCAAGCTATCATTGACTATAACCAGGGAACAGTGACTTATTGTGACCAGAGTTTTGATGATTATCATATCTTTTCGTTTGAATTTTTAAATAATACATTTGAGAAGCTGGAACATTTTTCTGTTGACGGGTAAATAGCTGTATCGGAGGAAAACTATGAATCTACTGGAGTACATGAGGCGTAGAAATAAAATGACGCTTTCAGAATGGGAAGATACTTTTGAGAAAAAGGAAAGAGAAATCATTGTCCTAAGGCACGAAGGAGGCGGAGGAAGTCTAAGAAATGGGTTTTGGGACTGGGATGAGTATTTTTTAGCCTATGTGGACTGTGAAACAGGAGAGCTTCACAAAGAAGAGGGACGGATCGAATTTCCGGTTATAGACAAAGAGGAGCCTCCATTTCAGTTTGAAGAGGAAACCATTTACAAACTAAGGGTGCGTGAAAAACTGCCGGAGGAAGTTCCTGAGGGAGTATTGCCTAGTAAGAATCATTTTTTAGTTGTAGATATTCTGGAAGAGGATGCAGTTTGTCCGGAGCTTGAAGAAATGCTTATAGAGTATAGAAAACCCGTGGTTTTGCAGGATGATGTATTGGGTGAGCTAACTTATGATAAGCTGCTTAAAAGCTTTGAGGGAAACATAGCCTGGCTTCGTGGCAAGATTCATATTTCCTTACATGTAGACAAGGATAATAAAGCAGGTATTACAAGGGCCAAAAAAGCGCTGAAAACAATGGTTTTAGAACAGGAAAAATGGGATGTGGATCTTCGGAAATTTGCCGCAGGGAAGCTCACGAAACTGGCTTGCGAATGGGCAGAATCTGATGAAGAGGCTGCTAAAATTACAGAAGAAAGTTTTGCAAAAAGAATAAGTCTAAGTTTGCTTTGGATGAACTCGGGAGCATCATTTTCTGCTTATTTTGATGATGACGACTTATTCTTTGGGCATAGCATAACGGTTTGCGGCAGTCCTAAGAAGGGGCTAGTGTCTGCTGATATTGAGGGATAAGAGAATACAGTGGATAAGAATAGATATTTACTTTCTCGCTACAGAATTACAATATTGTAGCGAGAAAGTATTATTTTTTTTACTACTAACTTTTAAAGATAGAATAGATAACTCCCTGTATATACATTTCGATAGATAATCTGGATGAGGAATTTGAATATTGGACTGAGCAGGATAAGAGAGACAGGGGAAAATATGAAATTAGAATTTTTACAAGAGGAACCAAAACTTATCTTGACA
>CALHIC010000258.1 GCA_938030845.1 uncultured Oribacterium sp.
CCAGTTGCTAAGCATATTCCGGGGGTTTCTTGGTCTAGAAATGTTTATATACCATAATCAATGAAGGAGCAAATAAGATGTTAACAATATTCACGATAGTAGTATGTGCGGTTTCCTATTTGTTGAATATTAGTGCATTTTTAACGTATTTTTCTTATGTTCTTGCCTTTACGATATTGAAAGCATTTTTATCGAAAAGATTAAAAGATGTATTCAATATAAGAAAAGCTGTAGCAATTTATATAGAACTTGGGCTTATGAATACTCTGGATTCATTTATTTCGCTCCTTTTCATAACGCTTTATTATGTGTTTAGAGAGTATAAATATTTTAGTATTGAGTATATGCTTCCGGTTCTTTTATGCTATATCTTGATTTATAGATTTTTGTTTTGGGATGTAGGGTATAAAGTAAGGCAATTATTTAGAAAGAGCCATCAGTAAACAGAATACTATAAACAAACAGTTTGGAGGATATTTTGTGTAAATGCAGAAATCCTCCTTTTTGAATTAAAGCAAACTATTAGAAGAAAGAAATGGCTTGTTGCTTACAATTGACAGAAAATCAAGAATACTCTATCATATTTCTGATTCCTTAAGAAGAAATAACGAGTTTCAGATGAGGTGAATATGATTCGTATAGCCATTGATGCCATGGGAGGGGACTTAGCGCATGCTGCCATTGTAAAAGGGGCAATTGATAGCCTTTCTTCCTGCCCAAATACCAAGCTTCTTCTCTATGGAGAGGAGAAAGCCATTCAGGAGGAATGTGCTAAATACCAATATGATACAGAAAGAATAGAGATTATTCCCTGTAGCGAGAATATCAGCTTGCATGAGTCTCCGGTTATGGCCATTCGGAGAAAAAAGGATTCCGGTATCGTTAAGGGTATGAAAGCGGTTAAGGAAGGAGAGGCGGAGGCCTTTCTTTCTGCCGGTTCCACCGGAGCAATTTTAGCCGGAGGACAGCTGATTGTAGGAAGAGAAAAGGGCGTACTCCGTCCTCCCCTTGCGGCTTTAATGCCTACGAGACAGGGGGTAACTCTACTTACTGACTGCGGCGCCAATGTGGATGCCCATCCGGAGTGGCTGGGAAAGTTTGTCAAGATGGGTGCCATCTATATGAAGGAAATGCTGGGCGTTCCCTCCCCAACAGTAGGCCTGGTAAATATCGGTGCGGAAGAAGAAAAGGGAAATGCTCTGGTAAAGGCTGCCATGGAGAAGTGTAAGGAGGAAAAGGACTTAAACTTTATCGGTTCCGTGGAGGCCAGAGATATTGTGGAAGGAAACTGTTCCGTAGTGGTGGCAGATGCCTTTGTGGGAAATGTGGTTTTGAAAATGTACGAGGGTGTAGGAAAGATGCTTCTTTCTGAGATCAAGTCCGGCATTAAAGAGGGTGGCCCTCTTTCTTTGGTAGGCGGTGCTTTGATTTCTTCTGCCCTACGAAAGAGAATGACAAAATTTGATGCCAAAAGCTATGGAGGAGCTCCCATCCTGGGCTTGAAGGGCTTGGTGGTTAAAGTTCACGGCAATACGGACGGGGTGGAGATTACTACGGCCATTCGACAGGCCAAGGAATTTGCAGAAAAGGGCTTGACCAAGAAGATTGCTGAAGCCTTGGATTTCTCCAATCAAGAAGAGGAAAGCCGCGAAGAATAGTGCATAAGAAAGGACAGTGTTATGGAATTAGATAAGTTAAAGGAAATTATTGCCAGAGAATTACAGCATGTCAAGAAAGAGGAGATTACGGAAGATTCTCGTTTTGTAGAGGATTTAAATGCTGATTCCCTGGATATTGTACAGATTATTATGGGAATTGAGGAAGAGTTCGGCATTGAAATTCCGGAAGAAGCAAGCTTTCAGATTAAAACCGTTGGAGAAGCACACAAAGCTATTTTAAAGGCTTTAGGAAAATAAAAATGATGGAAAACATGGGCAGCACTCCGTCTCTTTCCAAACTGGAAGAGGATTTGGGGTACCACTTTCAAGATCAGAAGCTTTTATTGCACGCCTTAACCCACCCCTCTTATTCCAATGAGATGGGGCATCCCAAGGAAGCCTCCAACCAAAGGCTGGAATTTCTGGGGGATGCGGTGTTGGAGTTGGTTTCCAGTACCCTTCTTTACCATAAAAAACCGGTGATTCAAGAGGGGCGGATGACCAAGCTTCGGGCGGCATTGGTATGCGAATCGGCTCTGGCTGTGGTGGCAAAATCGCTACAGCTTTCTTCTTATCTTCTTTTAGGAAAGGGAGAGGAAAGAGAGGGAATTCAATTTCGGGATTCCGTTTTATCCGATGCTTTGGAAGCGGTGATTGGTGCCATTTATCTTGACGGCGGTATGGAAAAGGCGGAAGGCTTTGTTCGGGGAAAGGTTTTATCCGATATTGAGCATAAAACCCTCTTCCAGGATGCGAAAACCATGTTGCAGGAGTATTGTACGGCAAAACATTATCCTCTGGAGTATGATTTATTAGAGGAAAGCGGTCCCTTTCATCAGCGTTTTTATAAGGTGTCTGTGAAAGTTAATGAGGAAGTTTACGGCATCGGAGAGGGAAGCTCCAAAAAGAAGGCAGAGCAGGCGGCTGCCTATTTTGCATTAGAAAAAATAAAGGTGGAAACAGGGGATGTATTTAAAGTCTATTGAAATTCAAGGATTTAAGTCCTTTGCCAATAAAACTGTTTTGGATTTTTCTCCCGGTATTACCGGGA
>CALHIC010000259.1 GCA_938030845.1 uncultured Oribacterium sp.
GCTCTTTTACTTAATGAGTAGGAGGAATCTTATGAAAGCACATGATATTTTGAACAATCCCTTTTTAAACAAGGGGACGGCATTTACCATGGAGGAACGTGAGAAATTAGGACTGATCGGACTTTTGCCTCCCCACGTGCAGACCATTGAAGAGCAGGCGGCACAGACCTACGCTCAGATGGAAAAGAAGGAGAACGACCTGGAAAAGCGCCTCTTCCTCATGCAGATTTTCAATACCAATCGTACTCTTTTCTACTATCTTTTTTCCAAGCATTTGGCAGAATTTAATCCTATTGTTTATGATCCCACGGTTTCGTTAACCATTGAGGGCTATAGTGATCTTTTTGTAGATCCTCAGTATGCGGCTTATCTGGACATTAACCATCCGGAAAATATTGAAAAGACCTTGAAAAACGCCGCAGGAGACAGGGAGATTCGCCTCATTGTGGTAACCGATGCGGAAGCTATTCTTGGAATAGGAGACTGGGGCACCAATGGTGTGGATATTTCCGTAGGAAAGCTGATGGTATACAGCGGTGCTGCGGGAATTGATCCGGCCTGTGTTCTCCCCTTGGTTATCGATGCCGGTACCAACAGGGAAGAGCTTCGAAATAATCCCAACTACTTGGGGAATCGGCATGAGCGGGTGAATGGAGACCACTACTATGCTTTTATTGATCAATTTGTAGAGACTGTTGAGCGTCTTTTCCCCAAACTCTATCTTCATTGGGAGGACTTCGGTCGTGAAAATGCTGCGAATATTTTGGAAAAATATCGTACCAAGATCCCAACCTTTAATGATGATATTCAAGGAACAGGAATCGTAACCTTAGGCGGAGTCTTTGGGGCAATGGCCATCAGCGGACAGAAGCTTAGGGATCAGGTTTATCTTTGCTTTGGTGGGGGTACAGCAGGAGCCGGTATTGCCTCCCGCGTACACAGAGAAATGGTAAGAGAGGGCTTATCCGAGGAAGAGGCTTATAAGCGCTTCTTTATGGTGGATAAGCA
>CALHIC010000260.1 GCA_938030845.1 uncultured Oribacterium sp.
CTTTTGAATGAGAGCTAAATTCTTTTCCTCATACAGCGCAATGGTATGATTAATTTCCTCTTCCAAAAGAGAGCCTCTTAGCCCTCGTGACTTCCATGTACCCATGTTTCCCATTCCTGAATGATGGAATTGCCCTGGAAGTAATTGATTTTCATGGCTTCACATACTTCTCCCAAGGTTTCCTCTGTCCGCTGTCTGGCCAGCTTAGTGCCCTCCAAGAGAATCTCATAGACCTCCGGAATATTATTCTCCCAGTGCTTTCTCTTTTCCCGGATAGGCTGTAGGATTTCTTCCATTACAGCCAGTAAGGTCTTCTTACATTTAACATCCCCAAGACCTCCCCTCATGTAATGCTCTTTCATCTCCTCCAGATTCTGATAATCCGGACAGAAACGAGAGAAATCTTCCTTTGGTGCAAAGGCATCCAGATAGGTAAATACGGTATTGCCCTCCACATGTCCCGGATCCGCCACATTAATGTGGGTAGGATCGGTATACATGCTCATAATCTTTGTTTTTACCGTACTTGGATCATCGGAAAGGTAAATACCGTTTCCTAAGGACTTACTCATCTTCGCCTTACCGTCCGTACCCGGCAGTCTTCTCTGGCTGGAATGCTCCGGCAAAAGAATCTCCGGCTCTAAAAGCACTTCCTTTTGGTACAGCTGATTAAACTTACGAACAATTTCCTTACACTGCTCAATCATAGGAAGCTGATCTTCTCCTACCGGCACGGTAGTCGCCTTAAAAGCGGTAATATCCGCAGCCTGAGAAACAGGGTAGGTAAAAAATCCCGCAGGAAGGCCTACTTCATTGTCATTGACACTTTCTCCCCCATGGAAGCCCCGGAGCTTCATCTCCGCCTTTACGGTGGGGTTACGGCTAAGTCTTTGAGTTGTTACCAGATTTAAATAATAAAAGCTGAGGGTATGGAGAGCCGGCAATCCGGACTGAATACAAATGGTACTTACATTGGGATCAATGCCTACAGAAAGGTAATCCAAAGCCACCTCGATAATATTATCCCGAATCTTCTTGGGATTATCGTAGTTATCCGTTAAAGCCTGGTCATCTGCAATCAAAATATTAATCTGATCATATTCTCCGGAATTCTGTAAATCCACTCTTCTACGTAAAGATCCTACATAATGTCCCAAATGTAATTTTCCTGTGGGACGGTCTCCGGTTAAAATGATTTTCTTTCCTGTACTTCCCATTTTTCTCTCCTTAAATCTTAGATACTTCTTTATTTCTTGAAGTATTTATAATAATCGAAAGTCTTTCTTCTTATTGATAGCCTTGCCAAGTATACCATAAATTCTCTTAAAAGGCATTTTGAATCAGCTGAATCTTCTCTCCTTCTATACTGACCACATCAAAACGACAGGCTGTTTCCGTCAAAGAATAGCCCTGCTTACAAAGATAAGCGGTGGCCCAGGTACGAAGTCGCCTTTGTTTTCTTCTATCTACCGCATAAATACCGGAAAGATAGCTATGTTCCTTCCTTCCCTTCACCTCTATAAAGCAAAGCGTCTCCCCATCCTTCGCCACTAAATCCATTTCCAGATGATGAAAATGGCTGTTACGCTCCAGAATTTCATAGCCCTTTTCTTCCAAAAAGGCTACTGCTCTGTCTTCAAAGGCCTTTCCCCTCACTGTATTGGAAATATTGGAATCCTTGATGCCTGCTATCTTCAAATGCTTTTCCCTTCAAGGTGTTGGAGGGATTTACTTTATGCGTTAAACCTTCTTCTGTCTTTCCCATTTGTGCTCCTAAAGCTTTGCTATTTTCCGGCATAGAGCTTTTTTAAAAAGCTCCGCCGGTGTATAGGACAGGGGCCATGCTCTAAAATAGCTTCCGTATGGGCCTTGGTTCCATAGCCCTTATGCTTTTCAAAGCCATATTCCGGATATTCCTTGGCATAGTCCAGCATGATATGATCTCTGGTCACTTTCGCCAAAACACTGGCTGCCGCAATGGACAAAGACTTGGCATCCCCGTGAACGATAGGGATTTGGGGGATATCCACCAAAGGAATCCTTACCGCATCATTAAGCAAAAGGGAGGGAGAAATAGAAAAGTTCTTTTCCATCTCCTCTATAGCCATTCCCATAGCCTCATAGGTCGCCTGGAGGATATTGATTTCATCAATTCTTTCCGGAGAAACGATGCCGATTCCATAGGCTATCGCATTTTCCTTAATTTCAAGAAAGAGAGCTTCTCTCCGCTTTTCCGTCATTTTCTTGGAATCATTGAGGAAATAAAAATGATGTTCCTTCGGTAAAATGGCGGTAGCTGCCACAACCGGACCTGCTAAAGGCCCCCTTCCCGCTTCATCCACTCCGGCAACATAGGGAAGATGTGTATGTTCTTCCTCCAATTGCCACATTTCCTTTAAACGGGCTTCCTCTTTAAGTCTTTGTGCTTCTGTCATGCCTTGGCCTCATTTCTGTAAAGCGCTTCTTCCAAGCATTTTCTTTCAACTTTATTCTACTGCTGAATCCTCATCCCCTTCATCAGACCATTTACCGGGATGCTCCAGACTGATTTTCCCCAGTCTTCCACTACGAAAATCATCCAAAATCAGACGGGAGACTCTGGTGTAGTCCACATCTCCCCCCTTCTTGATACAGGCTCTTTTTACGGCAATTTTATCCATAATGGAAAGAGCCGCTTCCCCCTCCTCCGGCTCTATTCCATAGCGCTCCAGAATCGCTTTAGGATAGTAGCGGACAAGATATTTTAAGAAATAAAAAACCAAATCTTCTATTGGCAAAATATCATCATTGATGGAACCGATAAGCGCCAAGTTATAGCCCACGATTTCCCGGTCAAACTTCGGCCAGGTAATTCCGGGAGTATCCAAAAGCTGTACATTTTTATCCAGCTTAATCCACTGATTTCCTCTGGTAACCCCGGGCTTATTGCCGGTCTTTGCAGTGGAACGCCCCACAAAGGCATTGATAAAGGTGGACTTTCCCACATTGGGAATGCCTAAAACCATGGCTCTAACCATCTGAGAGGAAATACCCTTTTTTCTGTTCTTCTCATAGAGGGGTTGGGAAGCCTCTTGAATCAATTTGTTTACCCGTTTTACACTGGCCCTGTTTCTGGCATCAATCCCCAGAGTAAAAAAGCCTCTTCTATGGAAGTCCTCCATAAAGAGCTTGCTGCGCTCATCATCCGCCAAGTCCAGCTTGTTAAAGAGCAAAATTCTAATTTTATCTTTAGCCAGCTGGTCGATTTCCGGATTTCTGGAGGAATTGGGACAACGGCTGTCAATGACCTCTACGATAACATCACATAATGGCAAATCTTCCTTCATTTTCCGCTTGGCCTTTGCCATATGACCGGGATACCACTGTATCTTCATTTTTCCTCCTTAGCCAATCAAGGATATTTTCCGAAAAGGAAAAATCCTGAACCAAACCCTGCCTATAATCTGGCTCTCCTGTATATTTCCCATATTTTGAAAACGACTGTCCTCCGAAGAATCCGTATTATCTCCCAAAAGAAAGTATTCATTTTCCCCAAGCTCCACCGGAT
>CALHIC010000261.1 GCA_938030845.1 uncultured Oribacterium sp.
TGGTCCCCTATGGATATTGGGGCTACTGTCTTGCGAACAATCAAGCTTCTTTCGAATACCCTGTTCGTCCTTCTGTTTCTGGGATTTTTATTTGGTGCGGGAATCGCGACAGGCTATGCCTTAAATTTATTTAATAATGTAGCAGTTCCGGAAAAAGATACTTTGATTCAGAAAGTTCAAGATATATCAGCTATTTCAGAATTAACGTATGCTGATGGTAGCCTGATTTCGACAATAGATAGTGACCTGATAAGGGTTACGGTGGATAGCTCGGCGATTTCTGAAAATGTTAAGAAGGCTGTAATTGCAACAGAAGATGAGAACTTCATGAGCCATAAGGGAGTCGTTCCTAAGGCTGTTTTACGGGCCACTCTGGGGTCAGTAGTTGGAATTGGTTCTGCTAGTGGTGGTTCCACTATTACGCAGCAGGTTATCAAACAGCAAGTTGTTGGAGATGCTCCTACCTTTAATCGTAAAGCAACAGAAATCATTGACTCCTTAGCATTAGAGCGCTATATGAGTAAGGATGAAATACTGACAACCTATCTCAATGTATCACCTTTTGGTAGAAACAATAAAGGTCAAAATATAGCTGGTGTTGAAGAGGCTGCTAAGGGAATTTTTGGTGTTAGCGCAAGTAAATTAACTGTGCCTCAAGCAGCTTTTATTGCGGGATTGCCTCAAAGTCCAATTGTATACTCTCCCTACACGGCAAAGGGAACTTTGAAAGATTCAAAGGACATGGCCTATGGTCTGGAGAGGGCTAAGGACGTTCTTTATAACATGTACCGGACAGGTGCTTTAAGCCAAGATGAGTACAATCTTTATAAAGATTATGATTTGACCAAAGATTTTTTACCTGCTGGAAATGTTGAAACGGCATCACGTGGCTATCTATATTATCAAGCCAAGTCTGAAGCTGAGGATGCCATGTATCAGTATCTCATCAAGAGAGATAATGTTTCCCAACAAGATCTGAAAAATACAGCCACTGTTAAGGCCTATAAGGAATTAGCAGCAAAAGAACTAAGTGAAGGTGGCTATACCGTTAAAACCACAATTAATAAGGCAGTTCATAACGCCATGCAAAATGCCGTTGCTGCATATGGTGGAATCCTAGATGATGGAACTGGACAGGTTCAAGTTGGGAATGTTCTTTTAAATAACCAGACCGGTGCTGTCCTAGGGTTTATCGGTGGGAGAAATTATGCCGAGAATCAAAATAATCACGCTTTTGATACGGAGCGTTCACCTGGTTCGACCATCAAGCCAATCTTAGCCTACGGGATTGCAATTGACCAGGGTCTGATGGGAAGTGCAAGTGTCCTATCAAATTATCCGACAACCTTCTCAAGTGGAGATCCTATCATGCATGCGGACAGTCGAGGGACGGGGATGATGGATTTGCAAGAAGCCCTGAATACTTCTTGGAATATTCCTGCCTACTGGACCTATCGTGCTCTTCGTGAAAAAGGGGTCGATGTTCCTGGATACATGAAGAAAATGGGTTACGATATTGCAGAATATGGGATTGAAAGCCTTCCGATGGGAGGGGGAATTGAGGTCACTGTAGCCCAACATACCAATGGCTTCCAGACCTTGGCCAACAACGGAAATTTCCAAAAACGTTATATGATCGAAAAGATCACGGATCGCAATGGGGAAGTGGTCTACCAACATGAGAGCAAGGCAACTCGCGTTTACTCAGCAGCAACAGCAACCATTATGCAAGATCTCTTGAGAGGGGTTATCAATTCTGGAGCAACCACCACCTTCAAGAGTCGGATCAGTCAAATCAACCCGACCTTAGCCAATGCGGACTGGATTGGGAAGACTGGAACGACCAACGCAAATGGGGACATGTGGCTCATGTTATCTACTCCAAACCTCACCTTAGGTGGTTGGATCGGACACGACAATAATGCTTCCCTTGCTCCACTAACAGGTTATAATAACAACGCTAATTATATGGCGAATTTAGCCAATGCCATCTATCAAGCGGATCCAGCAGCTTGGGGAGTCCAAGATCGCTTTACTTTAGATGGAAGCGTCATTTCATCAAGTGTTCTGAAATACTCTTCAAGTACATCATAGTCCTCCTCCTCCGAATGGAGACCATAAGTAATAGCTTTTGAAGCCGCATTGAGGATGGAAAGAACTTTCATAAGCTCAGGTTGAGAAAGTGAGGATCCTATCTCAAGTCTTTTTAAAGAGTCCGATATATCCTTTACTTCCGATAAAGTAAGACTTCCTTTAAGTCTTATTCTGTCCACAGCAGCAGTGGTATAAGCTTGATTTTTTTGTATTTCCGATATATCTGTAGATGGCTGTAATTTATTACAAAGCCTTTTTGCAGGTTCGCTGCTTGCCATATCTACAAGCATATTTATTATTTTTTCATATTCAAGTATTTTTAAAGTTTTTTTATTCATAATATGTCCTTAAATTTTCACTGTAAGTGAGAGATAACAGATTTAAATATCTTTTATAATCTCAGAGATATTATATCAAAAAATATTATTTATGACAAAAAAACAGCCTTAAAATCATAAGATTTACTTATGATTTTAAGACCGGTTAAATTATCTGTGTGATTGTTTAAACTCTCGATAAGCCTGCTGTGTTTCAGGTGTGAATCCGATAAGTGCATTCGGATAATTCATACCTATATAGGTTATAAGAGATACAACCGCATCCTCAGCTTTTTTATTATTTGTCAACATAACTCTTTGTTCACGGCATCTTCCGTCTTCAAACATATTTATCTGAAGTGCATAGTCGATACCTACAGTTATAACGGCATACATCTTATGTCTTGTTATATTGTGATATAACCAAACGAGATTGTTTAAATTGAACATATCAAATCCGAACTTTGTATTAAGTATCAAATGGTTCTTATATACATAAGCTCCAAGAGATTTATCAACATAGTCTGCGATATTGTCAAGTTCATTTATATTATCTCTAAGTCTTTCATCAAGTTCACAAAGTTTCTCATATGTATCGGCATTTTTAGACTTTCTTGTGAAAGCAACTATTATCATTCCGACACCGATTGCCATTAAAACCAAAGTTACAGCCAAATGGAAAGCTATATTCTTTGTAAGAGAGGTCTGTGAAATATAGAAGTCGTCATAGAGTTTTCCTTCTTCTCTATTTCTGAAAGTGGAATCAGGATCTACTTTATCCGCTATAGTGGAGAGGATAGAGGTGCTGTCAGTGTGAGGCTCCACCATCAAATATCTTACAGGAAGCGGTTCATCATCAGGATGTTCTTCGCTTGCATATTTGTCAAAGAATTCCACCATTGATTTTATCTTTGCATTGTTTGGATTTGCTTCCAAAAAATACAACCCGTCATCTCCAAATACGGTGTAGACTTCCGACTTACCGTCATCAGTTCCATATCCTGTATCAAGCATATCGTATATGGCTACCGAATAGATACTCTCCGTGTCGTTAGAGGCTGCCGAGGTAAAGTAGTAACCGTCTTTGTACATCTTTTCAGCCGAGTTAAAGGTAAGTAAAACCTCTTTGTTGTACACGGCATAGAAAATACCTCCAAGTATCAGTGCAATACCTATCAAGATATTGGCTATAAATGTTGATTTGCTTTTAAAATTCATAATCTCTCCCCAAAAATTTTATAATGTCATTCCTTTTCTACCGTGGCACTGTTTATACTTCTTTCCGCTTCCACATGGACATGGATCGTTAGGATAAACCTTTGCTTCAATACGAATAGGCTTCTTTACGGTACTGTCATCTTTATTTGTACCGGTTACTTTAGCAACAGGCTCTCTTTCTACCTTCTGCTCAACCTTGACATGGTAGAGAATACGCACTGTATCTTCAGCGATACCGACAGTCATCTCATCAAACATATCATAGGCAGCCATCTTGTATTCTACGAGAGGGTCTCTTTGACCAAGGGCCTGTAATCCGATACCTTGACGAAGTTGTTCCATATCGTCAATATGATTCATCCACTTGTTATCGATAGCCTTTAATAAAACTACACGCTCAAGCTCACGAATCTTTTCGGCATCAGGGAATTCAGCTTCCTTGGCTTCATAAAGTTTAACAGCCTCTTCTTTCAGCTTATGAATGAGTTCATCCTTTTTCATATTGTCTACAGTGCTGTAGTCAGCCGGAGTCAGAGGAATGATTGGCAATAAAATTTCATGTAACTCTGTAATATTCCACTCGGAAGAAGGTACTTCATCTGAGATAGCCATATTTACAGAACGTTCTATTACATCATTTATCATACGAAGAATGGTATCGCGCATATTGTCGCCTTCAAGTACCTTGTTTCTTTCTTCATAGATAACTTCTCTTTGTTCGTTATTTACTTCATCATACTTTAAGAGGTTTTCTCTTATACCGTAGTTGTTGCTCTCGATCTTCATCTGAGCTTTCTCAATAGCTCTTGTAAGCATACTGTGCTGAATTTCTTCATTTTCAGGAACACCGATGGCATTAAAAATCTTTATAAGTCTTTCTGAAGCGAAGAGTCTCATAAGGTCATCTTCAAGTGAAATATAAAACTTTGATTCACCCGGATCACCCTGACGACCTGAACGACCTCTAAGCTGGTTGTCGATACGTCTACTTTCATGTCTTTCAGTACCTATAATCTTAAGACCGCCTGCTTTAACAGACTCAGGATCAAGTTTGATATCGGTACCACGACCTGCCATGTTTGTGGCTATGGTAACGGCACCATGCAAACCTGCCTTTGCTACAATCTCAGCCTCTTTTTCATGGAATTTAGCATTAAGTACTTCATGATGTATTCCCTCTTTTTTAAGCATCTTTGAGAGCATCTCGGAAGTCTCAATTGTAATGGTACCTACAAGTACAGGCTGTCCCTTGGCATGAGTTTCTTTGATATCTTCAACAACAGCATTGAACTTTTCTTTTTTAGATTTATAAACCGCATCCTCGTGGTCAATTCTTTTTATAGGCTTATTGGTAGGTATAGCGATAACATCCATACCGTAAGTATTTCTAAACTCCTTCTCCTCAGTAAGAGCGGTACCGGTCATACCTGCTTTCTTTTTGAACTTGTTGAAGAAGTTCTGGAAGGTAATGGTAGCCAGGGTTCTGGACTCTCTCTTTACCTGTACATGCTCCTTTGCCTCGATAGCCTGATGCAAACCGTCAGAATAACGACGACCGTTCATAATACGGCCGGTAAACTCATCAACGATTAAAACCTCGTCATCCTTTACCACATAATCCTTATCTCTAAACATCAGGTAGTTTGCTCTTAAAGCCAGGATAATGTTGTGCTGGATTTCCAGGTTCTCCGCATCCGCCAGGTTGTTAATATGGAAGTACTTCTCCACCTTCTCCACACCCTGCTGGGTAAGGTTTACGGTCTTTTCCTTCTCATTAACGATAAAATCTCCGGTCTCTTCGATTTCTTCTCCCAAAATCGCATTAATCTTGGAAAACTCGGCAGACTCTTCTCCTCTTTCCAGCTGTTGTGCCAAAATGTCACAAAGCTCATAGAGCTTGGTGGACTTTCCGGACTGTCCGGAAATAATCAAAGGTGTTCTCGCCTCATCGATTAAAACGGAGTCCACCTCATCGATAATACAATAATTTAAGCCCCGAAGTACCTGCTGGCTCTTGTAAATCGCCATGTTGTCTCTCAAGTAATCAAAGCCCAATTCATTGTTGGTTACATAGGTAATATCACAAGCATAGGCCGCCTGTCTTTCCTCTGTGGACATTTCATTCAAAACCGTACCGACGGTTAAGCCAAGGTAACGGTGTACTCTTCCCATCCACTCGGAGTCACGCTTAGCCAAGTAATCGTTTACGGTAACGACATGAACGCCATTTCCGGCAAGTGCATTCAAATAAGCGGGACAGGTAGACACCAGGGTCTTTCCTTCTCCCGTTCTCATCTCCGCAATACGTCCCTGATGAAGAACGATTCCACCAATCAACTGTACGGGGAAATGTTCCATACCCAGCTCTCTCTTAGCCGCTTCTCTAACGGTAGCAAAGGCTTCAGGCAGTAAGTCATCCAGGGTTTCTCCCTGTGCCAAGCGGTTTTTAAATTTCTCTGTCTGCCCCTTAAGCTCTTCCTCCGACATAGCTGCCATAGTGCTTTGTAAAGAAAGGATTTTATCCAGCTTAGGTTGAATCAGCTTTAATTCTCTCTGTGAGTGGGTACCAAATATTTTCTCGAAAAGATTCATTATCCTATACTCCTTCTCCATACAATCTCTGTATGGTTCCGTATAAATCTATAACTCATAGATTCTACCATTAGTTCCAAGCTTATTCAAGGTGTTTCCGCCATACAGATTTGTTGATTATTCACAAGATTTTCATACCACTGCATCAAAAAAAATGCTATACTCAAGAAAAGAAGAAATTCTTTTGGACAACTGAGAAAGGAAGGAATTTTTTATGAAAATTACCATTACCGGAAGAAACCTTAGTCTAACCGATGGACTAAAAAATGGCGTTGAGAAGAAGTTAGGGAAGCTGGACAAGTTTTTCCAGGCGGAAACTCCCTGTAACGTAACACTTTCTACCCAAAAGGATATGCAGAAAATCGAGGTAACCATCCCTGTAAAAGGAAGCGTTATCCGTGCAGAGGAAGCTACCCCGGATATGTACCAGTCCATTGATCTTGTAGTGGATGTTCTGGAGCGGCAGATTCGTAAATACAAGAATAAATTAATCCAGCGTCATCAGGCCGCATCCGACTTCAGCTCGGAGTTCATTGAAGAAAAGCCGGCACAGGACGAGGAAGAAATCAAGATTGTTCGTACCAAGCACATCGATTTAAAGCCTATGACTGCAGAGGAGGCTTGCTTGCAGATGGAGCTTCTGGGACACAGCTTCTTTGTTTTCCAGGACGGCAACACCGGCAAGGTCAATGTAGTCTATAAGAGAAAAGCCAACAGCTACGGTCTAATCGAGCCAGAAGAATAATACCTTTTTAAGTATTTAAAAAGGAACTGTAAAGAATCAAATTTTTTAGGAATTTTCAGCAATATAGGTCTGAATGCGGGGTAATCTGAGCCCGATACTTGCGAAATCCGGTG
>CALHIC010000262.1 GCA_938030845.1 uncultured Oribacterium sp.
TCGGAAGCGATTCGCTTGGGGGAGTGCAGTGTGGAAGGTATTACAGCGGTTCGGGCGGAGAGCTTGGAGGAAATATATGAAGCAATTTCCCAAAAAAAGGTTCCTGTGGTTGTGGATGAAGGAAAGAGCTTTCTGCACAGCTTACAAGCGGATGCTGTGGTGGATGCTATTCTTGCCAAGAAGAATCTGGGCACATGTATGGAGGATGCAAGACTTGTTATCGGCATAGGCCCCGGATTTACTGCCGGCGTGGATTGCCATGCAGTCATAGAAAGCAAAAGAGGCCATGATTTGGGAAGAGTGATCCTTAAGGGATCCGCCATTCCCAATACCGGCATTCCCGGAATCATCGGTGGATATGGGAAAGAAAGGGTGCTTCGGGCACCGGCAGAAGGAATCTTGGAACAAACCCTTCCCATCGGTACTTTGGTGGAGGCCGGAGATATTTGCGGAGTAGTAAACGGTATTCCTATGCGGACGGAAATCTCCGGAATTATTCGAGGAATGTTGCAGGAAGGCATTTCCGTATTTCCAGGTATGAAGGCGGGAGATGTGGATCCCAGAGGTGAGGCGGTGGAATATCGGAATGTTTCCGACAAGGCAAGAGCTATCGGAGGCGGCGTACTGGAGGCTCTACTGCATTTTCTGCCTTGGGAGCTTTGTGAAGAGTAAAATGCTGTAGAGATAAGGAATTACAGGATTTAAGATAAACAAACGAGATATCGCACGCTTTGCGCACGATACTCGTTATGAATAAAAAGGAGAACGATATTTTATGGAAAGAGAACTGCAAGAAGAGGTGGTTTTGGATTTACCCGGATTACTGGCTTTATGTTTACGGAAAGGGATATGGATTCTTCTTGTTACGGTGCTTTGCGGTTTAGCCCTTCCTTCTTTTAAGCTTTATAAGGCTTTGCAAAGTCAGAAGGCGGAAAGTCAAACGGAAAGCACGGAGGAAAGTGTGGAGAAGAAGGCGAAGGAAAAAGAACAGTCCTTGGAGTATGCCGGAAATGAGCGGAAAAGACTGGAAGCTTTGCTTTCTTCAGAGAGAGAAAGCTTGGCGGATTCCGCTTTGATGAAAATTGACCCGACTTCCTATGGGGAAAGAGATATCAATCTTTATCTTCCTTTAGAGGAGGGAGGACAGACTCTCAGCAATCAGGAAATTGCAGCAAGGCTTTCTGCGGTAAGTCAGGCCTACAGTGATGCTTTACAAAGCGGTACATTTTACAGCGATATCGCAAAGCGCCTGGGGGGAAAGGTAGCAGAGAAAGATTTATCGGATCTCATCTATGTAGAGGGAAATGAGAAAAGTGCTATTGTTTCTGTCTACCTTGTGGGAAGTACGGAGAAGCTTGCCAAGGAAATGGGAGATGCGGTTCTTTCGTATGTAGAAGAAAAAAAGGCGGAATTGGATGAAAATCTTCCTGCACATAAGCTGGAAATTCTTTCGGATAACGTTTACACAGCTAAAAACAGTGGAAACTATAGTCCGGACAACAGCCAGCTTCAGAATGTACAGAACTTTCCGCTTTTGCAACGGCAGCAGCAAAAAATAGACAGGGTGGAAAGGCTTTCCACACTCCTTACCGACTGGAAGAAAAAGGAGAAGGACGCAAAGGGAGAGGAAGTTCTGGGAACCCAAGGGATTTCCAAGAAAACCTTAGTCAAATATGCTATTTTGGGAATTTTCCTGGGAGGATTTTTGTCTGTAGCAGTGATTACCGTACCTTATCTTTTCACTAAGGAGCTTCCCAGAGAGGAAGATCTGGAAATGTCCTATGGCCTTATGGTTTTAGGCAGTAAGAAGCGTTATAAAAAGCAGGGGCTCTTTAAGAAATGGTCCGAAAAGCTTGCCGGGGAAAATGAGCGATGCGAAACGGAGGAAGAACTGTTCCGCCTTTCCAAGGCAAATCTTACTTTGCTGGCGAAGGAAAAGGAAATTCAGGAAGAGATCCTCTTCATCGGTGCAAAAGGAGAAATGGGAGAAAAGCTTGTACAGAATGTAGGAGAAGGAAATCCCCTTTCTGCAAGAGCTGCAGAGGACATTTTGCAAAGTCCGGAAGGGATTCAGGCCCTATCCAATCATAAGTATTTGGTCATTGCTTATTCCGCAAAAACCGACCTGCTATCTCTTCTAAAGAGTAAAAAGAAGGCGGAAGCTCTT
>CALHIC010000263.1 GCA_938030845.1 uncultured Oribacterium sp.
TTCTTTAGTCTTTTTGGCCTCTTTGGCTTCTTTAGTCTTTTTGGCCTCTTTGGCTTTTACGCTTTAATCTTCTGATCCTTTAATTTTGCGTAAAACTCCTTGATTTTGGTGAAGGATTCCGGACTTAAAACATGCTCCATACGGCAGGCATCCTGAGAGGCGGTATAAGCATTTACCCCTAAGGCCACCAGCACATCCGTTAAAACCGTGTGCTTTTCATAGGTTCCCTGGGCGATGGACAGGCCGTGTTCGGTTAAGCTTAAGGCTCCCTTCTCGTCCACTTCCACCTTACCCTCTTCCCGAAGGCGCTTTAAGGCGATGCTGACACTGGGCTTGGAAAATCCCAGCATATTGGCAATGTCAATGGCTCTTACGTTTCTATGATCCATGGACAACATCAGGATTGCCTCCAAGTAGTTCTCCTCTGATTCATGACTTTCGTATGGTTTCATTCCCTATTTCCTCCCTTTGTGCATTCTTTAGATTCTTATTGCCGGAGGATTCCCTCCGGCTTTTTCTCTCTTCGGCATTTCCCTCCGTTCAGAACGGGATGCAATTCTTAGGATGCCTTCTTCTTTGCTAAGGCTTTCTTTCTCCGTTTTCCGGCTTCCAGTACCTCTTCCTTGTCCGCTTCGATTTCCTCCTCCGGAATCAAAGGTGTCATGCTCTTCAATCCGGTTGCGATGGTGGAAATGTTATGGAACAGGGCAGAGTTGGAGGGTGTCATAATGCCGGCCAATCCAAACGCAATCAGCATGGCATTAAAGCCGATGATGAAGTTGTAGTTGCTGTGAATTCTTTTCATCAAACGGTTACTCAGCTTCTTTAAAATTACCAGCTCATACAGGTCACCCTCTTGGATGGTAATGTCCGCAACCTCCTTAGCGATAGCCGCTCCTGCGGAAATAGCGATTCCCGCATCCGCTTCGGAAAGGGCAGGGGAGTCGTTAATTCCGTCTCCTACCATGATGACCTTTCTGCCTAAGCGATGCTCTTCCTGAATAAAGCTTGCCTTATCCTCCGGAAGAACCTCTGCATGGAACTCATCCACGCCAACCATTCTGGCTACTGCATGGGCAGTCTTTTTATTGTCTCCGGTCATCATCACAACCTTGTCGATACCCAGAGCCTTTAAGTCCTGAATAACTCCAACCGCTTCTTTACGTAAAGGATCGGAAATCAGGATAACCGTGGTGAGCTCTCCGTCCACTGCAAGGTACAAAGCGGAATGCTCAGGCGGAATGCTTGCCAGCTTCTCCTCTTCTCCCTTTGGTACGGTACAATGCTCGTCATCAAAGATAAAGTGATGGCTTCCGATTAGCACGTGCTTTCCTTCGTAAATGCTGGAAATACCGTGGGCTACCACATATTCCACCTTGGAATGGCGCTCCGCATGATGCAGATCTCTCGCTTCCGCCTCTGCCACAACCGCATTTGCCATGGAATGAGGATAATGCTCCTCCAGGCAGGCAGCCATACGCAGCATCTCATTTTCATCAGAATTCTTGAAGGTGATAATGTCTTCTACCTTCGGCTTAGCGTAAGTCAAGGTTCCAGTCTTATCGAAGACAATGGTGTTGGCCTCGGAAATGGCCTCCATAAACTTTCCGCCCTTGACGGAAATCTTATGCTTTCCGGCCTCTCTCATAGCGGAAAGTACCGCTACCGGCATAGAAAGCTTCAAAGCACAGGAGAAATCTACCATTAAGAAGGCTAAAGCCTTGGTGACATTTCTGGTGAGCAGGTAGGTCAATGCCGCACCGCCCAGACTGTAGGGCACCAGCTTATCTGCCAAATGGGAAGCCTTATCCTCTGTTGCGGACTTCAGCTTCTCCGACTCCTCAATCATTTTCACAATACGATCATAGCGTCCGGAGCCTGCCAGCTTCTCTACGCGAATACGACATTCTCCCTCTTCCACTACGGTTCCCGCATAGGCAGAGGAGCCAATCTTCTTCCGAACCGGAATGGATTCTCCGGTCATGGAAGCCTGATTTACCATAGCTTCGCCGAAGCTTACCTTTCCGTCCAAAGGAATCATATTTCCGGTACGGACAATGATTTCCTGTCCTACTTCCACTTCATTTAAGGGAAGTAAAACTTCCTCGCCCTGAACTAAGGTCCAAACCTTGTCCACATTTAAGGACATGGTTCTTGCCAGGTCGTCCACAGACTTCTTGTGAGTCCACTCCTCCAGGATTTCTCCTACGGAAAGGAGGAACATTACGGAAGACGCAGTATCATAGTCTCCGGTTAAGATGGAGGCGGAAATCGCTACCGCATCCAGGAGGGATACTTCAATCTTTCTCTGGAAGAGGGTCTGAAGTCCCTTAAATAAGTAGGGGATGGCCTTCACTCCCGTAATCACCCGCTTTAAGGGGATGGGATAGAAGAGGGTGGAAATCACCCTATCCACTACTGTCAGCACTAATTTATCTTCGTATTCTCTGTTTAAGGCTCTACCGGTCTGACTTGGTACAAGGCCTTCATTTCCCTTATAAGAAAAACGGGACAGGGCAAGAATCATGCCTTCCCGTTTTCCTTCGTAGAAAATGACTGCATCTCCGGTTCGGTCATAAACCTTCGCCTCAATGACTCCCTCCTGGGCCTTGAGATAATACTCTAGGATATCCGCCTGTGCCATGGTCATGCGCTTCTGCATGGCGTGAACACGGATACGCCCCGGGGATTCATGCAAGATATTCCATTTCATTTTCCCTTACCACTTCTTTCTCAAAATTACAGAGCCGGGAATGCGTAAATCCCTTCCCTAGGATCAATGCCTTTCCGGCTCGAGTTACTTCTGATTCAGTTTCCGTTGATTCAGTTTCTGTTGATTAAACTTCCTTTGCATCGAAGTCAGAAACTTCTTCAAAATCCTCGATTAAAGAATTCTCTGCAGCCTCTGCTCTCTTCTCGTTGATGCGCTTTGCATCTGCATAGATGTCCTCGCAGCTTTCCTTAATGCCGGTACTTACCTTCATCACGCAATCCTGTCCTCTAAGAACTGCTGCAGCTGCCTCTGTGTAAAGCTTCTTCGCATCGGTAGAAGCCAAAATCTTCATACCTGCTGTTCCGAATAAAACTCCACCTGCGAAAATTCCAATCTTCTTCCATGCCCAATTTGCTAAAAACATATTCTTTCCTCCTCTTATTTTGCTATACATAAACTACTATTTGCTGCTAAAGAATAAAGCTTTCTTGCATTTGACACTCAGTGGTGCACTACGGTTAAAGTCTTGTTCTTTAGAACGAGCATATTGTAAAATAGGAATTATTATTAAGTCAAGGCTAACCTTTTTGTATTTCGTTTCCATTTTTAATACAATGTAGTCTACGCTAACAAAAGTTAGTAATGAATAACTTGTAACATCGATTATTGAAAAAGTCAAGAGACAAAAAAAGATCGGGGATTTCTCCCCGACCTTCTCATCTTCTCTAGAAAAATTACTTAAGAGTGATCTTAGCGCCTTCAGCCTCAAGCTTAGCCTTGATATCATCAGCCTCAGCCTTGGATGCACCTTCCTTAAGAACCTTTGGAGCTGCCTCAACGAGGTCCTTAGCTTCCTTAAGTCCAAGTCCGGTAGCCTCACGTACAACCTTGATAACCTTAATCTTGTTTGGTCCTACATCAGTAAGCTCAACGTCGAACTCAGTCTTCTCTTCCTCAGCTGCTCCAGCACCTGCACCAGCACCTGCTGCTGCAACTACTACACCTGCTGCTGCGGAAACTCCGAATTCCTCTTCGCAAGCCTTTACCAAATCATTTAACTCCATTACGGAAAGTTCCTTAATTGCTGCAATAAACTCTTCAACAGTTAACTTTGCCATTGTATTATCCTCCATTATTTTTATTTTTTGAAAATGTCACGGAATAAGTTCCGTATTAAGCTGCTTTACGCTGCTTCTCCGCCGTCCTTCTGTGCAATCTGATTAAGCACACGTGCGAAATTGCTGACAGGGGACTTGATGGATCCAAGAAGTCTTCCAAGAAGCTCTTCTCTGGATGGAATCTCTGCCAATGCCTGAACTGCCTTTGCATCGTAGAACTTTCCTTCCACTACTGCACCCTTAAACTCTAACTTTGGTGCTGTTTTTGCAAACTTTGCAAAAATTCTTGCTGCCGCTGTAGCATCGTCCTTAGATACTGCCAAAGCAGTAGGTCCATCTAATACTACGTCTAACTGAGCAAAATCTGTACCCTCTGCGGCTCTCTTGATTAAGGTGTTCTTGAAAACCTTGTACTGTACACCGGCTTCTCTTAATGCTTTACGAAGCTCTGTGTCCTCTGCTACGGTAAGACCACGATAGTCTACAACAGTAGCGGCAACAGCACCGTCCAAAAGGGCCTTAATCTCGTCGATGATCGGCTGCTTTAATTCAACCTTTGCCATTCCTTGCTTTCCTCCTTCTGTAATTTTTCTAGAAAGTATTAACGGAAACGAGAGGCTTTCTTCTTCAAAGTATCCGGAAAATACAAGACACAAACTCGCATAAAGCCGTCACTTCACTTTAGAAGAATAAAAAATCCCTTGCCAAAGACAAGGGATGAACGCACATAATAGGATAAATCCTAGCTCTTTCCTCGGCGGGCGATTTCTCTTTACATCCTCGGCTTTCTTAGCTCCGCAAGATACTGCGAAACAAGCTGAAAGCTTAGATACCTGCTGTCTTCGGTTAATACCTTGCAGATACTAGCATGCCAAAATGGAAAAGTCAAGCAAAAACAGGTCTATTTCAAAAACTGCGTTCGAAATAGCTGTATTCCATTTTTTCGAAAATAACTCCGGATTTACAGGATGGCCGTAATTCCCGTAATCAATCCAAAGATAATTCCGGGTGCATTCGCCGCCGCTAAAGGAAAGTCTTTTTTTTCCTTCAACAACGCATAACTAACCCAAATCACACCATTAATCGCTGCTACAAAGGGTTGCACCGGTGATCCCTTAACTCCATGTAAGTTGTTCATAATCTGCGGAATGTAAGATACATACATAAGCACGGATATCGTTGTTCCAACCCAACCAAAAATCGCCAAACTCTTCTCTGACATAAATTATCTTCCTCTCTATACCTTAATTCTATACTTTAGCCTTACTTCTCCCTACCAAGAAGTTCAGCTTGGTATGCTAGCATAGGCGGAAAATACTTGTCAATCCATATCCAATAATTGCGAAAAAACTTCATCAAGCTTTCAAGCTCCAGTACCGAATCTTCACATACTGTACCCCTTCCGGACTTTCCCAACGGATCCAGTCCTCTCCTTCATAGTAGTAATCTTCTACAAAGGCGGTTCCGGAAATGGGGATATACTCCGGGATGTCATCCGGGGTAAAGTTGAAGACCTTGGTACCGTCCTCAAGGGAATACTCCATGGACTCGTCCAGATGAATGCCTTCCAGCTTCTTCACCCAGTAACGGACGGTTCTGCCGTTTTCCTCAGTTTCACCGGAGAACCAGTATAGTCTGAAGTTTGCAGTTTCCGGAATCTCTTCCTGATCGTGGAGCTCGATATTCAGGGCGCCGTCATAGCCGGGCTGTTCGCTATTATGCTTTGCCTGCTCCGCCTGCTCGGCAGCCTCCTTCAGTTCCTCCGCTTTCTTCAGCTCCTCTGCCTTCTTCTGCTCTTCCGCCAGCTTTTCTTCCTCGGATAAAGGCGCAAAGTTCTTCTCTTCCTCAGCCAGCATTGGTTCTAAATCAATGCTTTTCTCTTCGTTATTTCTTAAAGTAATTTCTGTTGTACCCTCTTCCGGAATATAGAAGTTTCCGGAATATTTTCCGTGGGGAGAGTTAATCAGGCGGTTATCCGCAACATTCATCTTCTTCATTTCCCCAAAAAGCTTCTCAAAATGAATGGAAGCCAGGGCATTGCCGTAGAAGTCATTGTCGGTTCCGGTCTGAATCAAGAGATTTCTCTTAATAGAAATATTTTGGTTATCATCAAAGTTGTAGCCGGGGAAAACGGTGCTGACACGTAAGCCCGGGCCGGATGTGATGTCCTTCACCAGATTTCCTTCAATGCGATGGTTTTCACCGCCGTGGAGGGCAATGCCGTTCATGATGGCGCCCATGCCGAACTCGCGCACACCGTAGTGAATATAGTTGCCGCCGTGTTCGCGAGTCACGGAAACGCTGTTTGACCAGTCAGTCAGGTTGGACGGGGTCAAGTCAGCAGAACCGCCCACCAATTCAGGTAACTCTTTTGCCAAGATTTCAATGCTGTTTTGGCTGGCTTTACGGGTGGCGATGGTTTCGGCTTTGGCGCACACTTCTTTCAATGCAGCTTGAACGTAAGCGTCAAAGTTTTCAGGCAGTTTTTTATCCATACGGCGCACAAATTCTGCGGCTTCGGCAGGATATTTGGCTTGATATTGAGCGAAAAGTTCGTTCCATTCGGCCTCAAGTTTCGCGCCTTTTTCTTTTGCATCCCATGCAGCATAGATTTCTTGGGGGATTTCAAACGCAGGATAAGCCCAACCCAAATGTTTGCGCGTGGCTTCGATCTCGTCCGCACCCAAAGGCGCACCGTGGGTTTTATGGCTGCCTTCTT
>CALHIC010000264.1 GCA_938030845.1 uncultured Oribacterium sp.
AAGCTTCGGGGATGGACTTAGCGCCTTAAGCAACCAGCTACAAAGCATGGTGAAGAAGCATATTGCAGCGAAGTCTCCTCTACCCTATTTTCCGATTTTGCTGAATTCCTGGGAAGCCTGCTACTTTAACTTTACCGGAGAAAAAATCATTGAGCTGGCAAGAGAAGGAAAAGCCCTGGGTATGAATCTGCTGGTGATGGATGACGGCTGGTTCGGAAAGAGAGATACGGATTTCTCCGGTCTGGGAGATTGGGTGACCAATGAAGAAAAGCTGGGTATGAGCTTGGAAAGCCTCGGGCACAGACTGGAAGAAGAGGGCATGCATTTCGGCATTTGGATTGAGCCGGAAATGGTTAACGAAGACAGTGCCCTTTACCGTGCCCACCCGGACTATGCCTTGCAGATTCCCGGAGAGTCTCCCATTCGTTCCCGTTCTCAGCTGGTGCTGGATTTTTCCAGAAAGGAAGTGGTGGATGCAGTATTGGAAAGCCTGATTTCCTGCTTCCGTTCCGTGCCCCTTTCCTACATTAAAATGGATATGAACCGAAGCATTATGGACGTATATTCCCATGGGGTGAATTTCCAGGGAAGAGGAAAGATTTTGCACCGCTATTGTCTGGGACTTTACCGTTTTCTTTCCGGTTTAAAGGAGGCTTTCCCCAACGTATTAATTGAAGGATGCTCCGGGGGAGGCGGTCGTTTCGATCTGGGAGCGCTCTATTACACGCCTCAGATTTGGCTTTCCGACAATACGGATGCTATTGAGAGATTGGAAATTCAATACGGTTCCTCCTTCCTTTATCCCATCCAATGTATGGGTGCCCATGTTTCGCAGGTGCCGAATCACCAGACCGGACGTGTGGTACCCATGAATACCAGAGCTATCGTGGCTATGAGCGGAAGTTTCGGCTATGAACTGGATCCTAAAGATTGCCGGGAAGAAGATAGGGCGGAAATTCATAAGCAGATTGCCATTGTGGAGGAGTTGGAGCCCTTGATGAAGGAGGGAAGCTATTACCGTCTCAGCGGTTACGGAGAGACGGGAGGCTATACCCCACAGTCCGAGGACAGGGTATCAGGAAAACGCTTTACCGCCTGGTCCTTTGTTTCACAGGACAAAAAGAAGGCCAGCCTTTCCGTGGTATGGCGGGATAAGAACTTTAACGGAGCCAATGAAATCCTTTATTGCAAAGGCTTAAAGAGAGAAGGAAAATATCGCCTGCGCTTACTCTTACAGGGAGGCTCCTTCCAAGATGAAGCCTTTGTGGAAAGACTCCTGGAAAGAAGCTATAGCGGATTTTCCTTGATGGAAGTTGGTCTTCCCCTTCCGGAAGGAAAAGGAGAGTACGACAGCTTCCTGCTTCTTATGGAAGAAGTTTAGAAAAGAAAGTACTTTGTATTAGAAAAAACAATTAGTTAGAGAAGCGAATTTGAAAAATTGCTTATGCAAGAGTATTTGAAGAAGATGTAGACAGAAAGGTTTAAGAAAAATGTTGATTTCCACGAAGGGGCAGTATGCCCTACAGCTTATGGTTGACCTGGCAGAACATAACGGGCAGGGCTATATTCCCTTGAAGGAAATTGCGGCAAGGCAGGATATCTCTGAAAAATATTTAGAAAGTATCGTTAAGGTTTTGGTAAAAAAGGAGCTTTTGCTGGCCTTAAGGGGAAAAGGAGGAGGCTATAAGCTGAAGCGGCCTGTAGCGGAATATTCTCTTTTGGAAATCCTGACCGCCTTGGAAGGCTCTCTTTCTCCCGTTTCCGATCTGGAAAAAAGAAGAGGAAGTCTTGGGGCTTGTAAAACCTATCCGGTATGGAAGGAACTGGATCGGATGATTCAGGAGTATTTCCGGGAAAAAACACTTCTGGAGTTGGCTACCCCGGATTTGGTCGGTAATGACTTTGTTATCTAAAGA
>CALHIC010000265.1 GCA_938030845.1 uncultured Oribacterium sp.
AAGGAAATGAACCATGGAGGAATCGGTGGTGCCGGAGGCGGAAAGCATAGCTTTAAACCTGCTGTCCATCCGGGGGATACGATTATTAATGATACTCGAAATCCCTATAATCAAAATCCCGATAAGCCCATTCCCGGAAATCCGGGAAAGAGACTCCTCTTTGTGGGCTTGGATGCTAACGGAAACCCCATTTATGTACCGGTGGATATCCTTCCGGGAGAAGTTCGTCGCTATATTGAAAAATACGGTATTCCCATTCCTTCAGGGGGAAACAGTCAGGTCTTAAAGAATCGTATTGTTCGATTGGATCCGAAGAAAAAGAAAAAGGGAGAAATCGGAAGCGGTTACAGTAGAGACGATTTAGCCCAGAGATTGGGAGAAATTCTTGGAGAAAATCGAGAATGGACAAGGGAAGATTTGGAAGAATTGCAAATCATCGGAGAGTATTTGGCTGCCATCCGAAAAGGAAGGGTGGACAAATACGGAAGAGCGATAGCCACCGGAGATATGTCTACCATGGTTCTGAATTTCGGACTCTTCGGCTCCAGCCTTTTGCTTCTCTGTGCCTATAGCTTATGGGAGAGAAAGAAGCTGGAAAGAAAGAGAAGAAGAGTAAGAGCTCGGAAGAGAAAAGAGTATTCTGAGAAGCATTCTATTTAAAGCAAAAAGCTTAAAGTAAAAGGCTTAAAGTAAAAAGCTTTAAAGGGAATAGCGCAAAGTAAAAAGTGTATTCGAGGTATCCTGTATTATGGAAAGGATTCCACGGATACACTTTTTTTATACTTGACGTTCGAAAGCTTGGGTTTTATGGTGGAAGAGAAAAAAATCAAAATGTAAAGAGACAGACTAGGATGAAAAAAAGATAGAAAAAAAGATAGAGAAAAGATAGAAAGATAGAAGAAAAACAATAGAAAAGAAAAGCGATAAAAAAGAAAAGCGATAAAAAAGATAGATAGCGAAGGAAGGTAGACGGAATGGGATTGGCATTAATTGAAAAAATCATCGCCTTGTTTTTGATGCTCTTTGCGGGCTTTGCTTTGGTAAAGAAAGATATTTTAAAGAAGGAAGACAGCCAAACCCTGTCCAAGCTATGCTTGTATTTGATTTCTCCCTGTGTGCTTTTCCATGCCTTTACGGTGGAAGTTACTCCGGAACGGCAAAGAGCCTTTTTCCTCTGCGGAGTATTGGCTCTGGGAATACAGGGCTTTTTTACCCTTTTTATCTTTTTCTTGGATAAGATATTGCCCATGACAGTAGTGGAGAAAACCGCAGTGATTTACAGTAACTGCGGTAATATCATT
>CALHIC010000266.1 GCA_938030845.1 uncultured Oribacterium sp.
AACTAAGCATGCTAAGGAAAAGCATCCGGATGGTTCTCCGGAGTATAAAGAGGAAACTTACTCTTCCAAGGGACAGAAATCCAAGTGCTTTGTAAAAAAGGGAGAAAGCTATTTCCTCCCTGCGGAAGAGGGACAGTGGTCATTAAAAGGCACAGGAAAGTTTTTATTGACTTTCCTTAGTGAAAAGGACTGCGTCCAGGAGGATTAAGCAGTTTAAAGTATTTAGTAACATTGAAGGAAAAAGCAATATTGAAGGAAAAGCAATATTCAAGGGAAGGGAAAGAAAAGTATGAAAGCAATTTCTGTAAAGCAAATGAGTTTAGCAGCCATTATGACAGCGGTAAGCTGTATCTTATCGCCGATTTCCATTAATATCGGACCTGTGCCGATTTCCTTAGGCACCTTTGCAGTATGTTTATCGGTAACGATTCTAGGAAGAAATCTGGGAATGCTTTCTTACCTTTTATATCTCTTGCTGGGGTTCATCGGCTTGCCGGTTTTTTCGAATTATGGTGCCGGTGTGGAAAAGCTACTGGGACCGACAGGAGGCTATTTAATCGGCATGATTTTCCTTGCCTTTTTTGGCGGCTATGCAGTGGATCGTTTTTCCAAAAGTTTTATAAAGCAGTATCTGGGCTTGGCCATTGGTATTGTTCTCTGCTATTTATTGGGAACTTTATGGTTGGGGAAGGTTTTGTCTATGGATTTTGGAAAGGCATTATCTGTAGGCGTGCTGCCCTTTATTCTTCCGGATGCCGTTAAGGTCTTTTTGGCACTGGCTTTGGGAAGAAAAATCAGAAGCAGACTGTCCTTTTTGCAGGCAGAATAAAATTTTGGTATAGGGAGTAAGGATGGAAGGTCAATTTTCAAGAACCGAGCGATTGCTTGGGGCTGAGGCAGTGGAAAAGTTAAGTAAAGCCAAGGTAATTGTTTTCGGTATCGGCGGAGTGGGAGGCTATTGCGTAGAGTCCCTTGTGAGAAGCGGAGTCGGTCAAATCGATGTGGTGGATGATGATGTGGTTTGCTTAAGCAATTTGAACAGACAAATCATTGCCACAAGGGATACCGTAGGAAGAGCCAAAGTGGAGATTGCGGAGGAAAGGATTCATTCCATCAATCCGGACTGTAAAGTCCGGGCTTTTCGCTGTTTTTATTTACCGGAAACCAAAGATCAGTTTGACTTTTCTGCTTATGATTATGTGGTGGA
>CALHIC010000267.1 GCA_938030845.1 uncultured Oribacterium sp.
CTTATCCTATTTTTGCTCCTTCTTTTCTTGCTTCTTCTGCTCTTGCTTCTTCCCTTTCATTATGAAATCTTCGGGGAGAAGGAGAGAGAGGAGAAATTACCAAGGGGCAGAGGGAAAATTACTTATCCCGGTTTAAAAATTTCCGGAAGCTTTCAAGAGGGAAAATTAGAATACAAGGGAAAGTTTTTGTTTTTTACTCTTTTTGAGAGCGGCAAGGAAGAGAATTCTGAAAAGAACGAAGACGCTTCTCGAAATGTAGAAGGTTCGGAACAAGAAGCAGAACTCGAAGAGGAAGAAAATTGATGAAGGCTGTGGAGAAAATCCTTTCCATTCCTAAGAAGACCATACGGAAAGGGAAGGAAATTAAAAAGAAAATCCGGATGCTTACCCAGGAAGAAACAAAGGAGATGCTTGTCCTTGTTTTTCGCCAGATTCTCTATCTTCTTCATCATTCCAGGGTCAGGAACTGGAAGGGGGAGCTTTATCTTTCCATGGCGGATCCCTACACCTTGGGACAGGTTTTGCAGGGAATAGCGCTTATATCCCCGTTCCTTGGAGATTCCTTTCATGTCTATCCGGAATTTGACGACTCCTATTACTATGGAGAACTTAAGGCAAAGGGAAAGTTTCGTTTGATCCATATCGTTATCGTGGCTGTTCGTCTTCTTCGGAACAGGAAGTTCCGAGAATTACTTTTTAAGGGAGGAAATGATGGCAAATCATAATACACAAGAATTACTGAACGCCCTGTTTCAAGGCTTAGATGGTTTTGTCCAGTCGAAAACCGTGGTGGGAGAGCCCATTGTTGTGGGAAACACCACCCTGATTCCTCTGATGGAAGTAAGCTGCGGAATGGCCAGTGGTGCCTTTATGAAGGAAAATCAGAAAAAGGGGGACGGGGGAGCGGGAGCCATGAGCTCTAAAATTACTCCTGCGGCTATGCTGATTATTCAGGAGGGCAGAACCAAGCTCATTCGGGTGAAGAACGAGGATGCCTTTTCCAAGATTATCGATATGATTCCCGAGGCCATTGATAAGATTACCGGAGGCAGTCGGGTAACAAAGTCTGCAGAAGATTTGGCGGAAGAGAATCTGGAAAGCTTAAAGCGGAACAATGACACAAAGGCCAAGGAGAAGATGTCCAAGGAGAGCTCTGCTACGGTAATTGAACTGCCGGAGGATGAAGATATCGAAGAAATAGACCTGGTGGATATTGATTTGACAGAGTAAAAGGGGAAATGATAGACGGCTTCCATTAGTTTTTGGAAAAAACCAAGAAAGCCCTTGCAAGAAACTATTCTTTTTGCTATTATATTTTAGTCGCTGTTTTGCGGTGGAACTTTTAAAAGAGGGAGGTGCAATCATGGCTAAGTGTGCTATTTGTGGGAAGGCAGTGCATTTCGGCAATCAGGTAAGCCATTCACATAGAAGATCTAATAAGATGTGGAAAGCAAATGTGAAATCGGTTAGAGTTAAGGTAGATGGCGGTACAAAGAAGATGTACGTATGTACTTCCTGCCTACGTTCCGGAAAAGTAGAACGTGCCGTATCCGGTGTAGCTGAATAAGATTTTAGAAAAGATATTGTGAAAGCAATATCTTTTTTTATGCCCAAAATTCAAAATTGAATTTGTCTTGCATGGAAGATTGGAAAGATTATGGAGCAATCACTTTCCATAGTTTCTCTTAAAATGCAATATTTTTTAAATACTTAAGAAAGAATTATGTTTTATCCCTAAGATTCCCTACTACTTATAGGGTAAAAAGAAAGAGAATCGAAATACTTTAAAGGAGAAAGCTATGGTTCAATGCAAAAATTTAACGAAAAAATACGGATCCAAGGTTGCTCTTAGGGATGCCACCTTACATATTTATCCGGGAAATATTTATGCTCTTTTGGGGCCAAACGGTTCCGGAAAAACCACTTTCATGAAGATTCTCGGAGACTTAACCAAGCAGAGCAGTGGAGAAGTATTATTTGAGGGAAAGCCCTTAAGTATTCAAAGTAGAAAAGACATTGCCTACCTGCCTACAGAAAGTCAGGCCTATCCCTTTATGACGGTGGAAGACTATGGGAAGTATCACAAAAGCTTCTTTCCGGATTTTCAGGAGGAAGAGTACAAGAGAATGCTGGAGGAGATGGATATTTCTTTAAAGCTTCCCTTTAAGGAAATATCCATC
>CALHIC010000268.1 GCA_938030845.1 uncultured Oribacterium sp.
TCTTTTTAACTGATAATTAGAATATACTAACAAGAAACATAGTATACCCAGCAGACTAATATCGTAAAAATGATCTGACTCTATCCGGCAAGTGAATAAGCAAACTTGCCTCATAGCTTGTCAGAAGAAATCAGTGGAATTGGAAGGAGAAGAAAATGGATAAGATTTTGGATTTGGATAAAAGTGTAGCATCCCTTGTAAAGGAGTATCCGGAAGTTGCCGTCATCATGGCTAATTTAGGATTCACGGAAATTAAAAATCCTGCCATGCTGGCTTCTGTAGGTCGGATTATGAATCTGAAGAAGGGCTCTCAGATGAAGAAGATTCCTATGGAGGAGATTGTTCGTGCATTCCGGGAAAAGGGATTTGAGATTACGGATGGGGGAAAGCCCTTTCCTGCTGAATCAGTTGATTCAGCTGAGGAAGCCGAGATAGCTAAGGCTGCTGATTCAAATGAGGCGACTAAAGCCCCGGCAGATCGTGCAGAAGCCCTGCGTTCTCTTTTGGATCGTCTATCCGAGGGGGAGGATCTGGAGTCTGTGCGTGCAGATTTTGTTCGGGATTTTAAGGACGTGGATCCTGCGGAAATCATGAGGGCGGAGCAGGGGCTCATGGAATCCGGCATGCCTCTTTCTAAAGTACAAAAGCTTTGTGATGTGCACTCGGCTCTTTTCCATGGAGATACCCGGGAAGAAAAGATTGCCAATGCGGAAAGAGCCGTACAGGCTTCTTTAAAGAATCAGGCAGGGAAAGAGGAGAAAAACTACATCAATAAAAGCGTAGAAGCGGATGCCTTGATTCAGATTCCCGGACATCCTCTTTCTACATTTACCAAGGAAAATCAGGCTCTTGGGCAGTATTTAGAAAGCACGAAGGCAAGGTGGGAAAGCTTAGTAGAGAGCCTTTCCGGAAAAGCCGGAGGAAAAAATAAAGCAGAAGGAGCAGAAGGAGCAGAAGGAGTAAAAGGAGCACAAGGAGCGCCGGATTGGGAAGCTTTGCTTGCTGCATTTTCAGAGGAGCTTGCAAAACTCCGTTCCTTTATCGTGCACTATGCGAAGAAGGGAGACCTTCTCTATCCGCTTTTAAAAGTGAAATACGACATTTCCGGGCCTTCTCAAGTCATGTGGACAGTGGATGATGAGATTCGGGATACTCTGGGAGAACTGAACAGAGAGCTTAGCGAGAAGAGTAAGGGCGTGAGAGCGCTCAAGAACACCGGAGAAGATCTGGATGATGAGGAAGAAGAGTACATTAGAAGCAAGGCAGAGATTGCGGAAAGTATCCTAAACAGCTTTTTCTTAAAGAATTATCTTGCTGTTCGAAACCGTATGGAGGAGATGATTTATAAGGAGGAAAATATTCTCTTTCCCATGTGCGCTCTGCAATTTCAAAAAGAGGAGTGGATACAGATTTACTTCGATTCCAAAGACTATGAAGCTTGTTTTTCCGTTGAAAATGTATGTTGGAAGGAAGCGGAAGAAAACGGCAATACTCCGGAAAAGTGGAGATCGGTCGAAG
>CALHIC010000269.1 GCA_938030845.1 uncultured Oribacterium sp.
AATATCGTATAGAAATGATGGAGCAAATGATATATCCCAAAGATATAAAAATGATAGCGTCCTAAAATCTTTCTCCAAAAAATGTCTTTCTATAAAATGTCTTTCCATAAAAATCTCTCATTCTTCTATAAAAATTGTTTATAAAAAAGCAGTATACAAAAAATCATTCTTCTCTTGTTAGTTAGCGCTAACTAATGTATCATAATAACGAACATTTTCATATCATTTAATAATTTTATATAGTTTCAACTAATAGTTTTTACTAAAAGTATTTACTAAAAGTATTTACTAATAGTTCTTACTAACAATCTTTAGGAGGCACCCATGAACGTTTACAAAAAAGTATTTCACTACGTTCCGGAAAAAATCGTGCCGGGAATCCTTTCTATCCTGACTTCCCTTCTTTCCGGAGTGATTCTGGTCTACGCTTATATGCTCCTCTACTTCTTTCTGGAGAATCTCATCCTTTTCCGAGATGAAGGGCAAAGCTACGCTATGAGTCTGAAAATTGTTCTTGCCCTTACCCTGGCAGGACTTTGCTATCTCTTTTCCGGTGTCTTATCCCACATCTTTGCCTTCCGCCTGGAGACGAATCTCCGAAAAAAAGGGATTGAGGGCTTGGCATCCGCTTCATTTCGTTTTTATGACCTGCATTCTTCCGGCTATATTCGGAAAACCATCGACAGTAACGCAGAGAAAACCCATCAGGCAGTGGCCCACATGATTCCGGACAGTGCCCAAGCATTTCTTGTGCCCCTACTCACCCTGGCTCTCGGCTTCTTTGTGAGTCTTCGGGTGGGCATAATTCTCCTGCTTCTTGTACTGGTCAGCGGCTTCTTCCTCCAGAAAATGATGGGCGGCAGCCAGTTTATGAAGTTATATCAGGAATCCTTAAACCATCTCAGTGCAGAAACCGTGGAATACGTTCGGGGTATTCAGGTCGTAAAGCTCTTCGGAAACCGCCTGCAAAGCTTCAAAGCCATGAAAGAGGCCATTGAAAGCTATGCAAAGTACGCCTATGAATACAGTTTAAGCTGTAAAACTCCCTATGTTCTCTACCAATGGATCTTCTTAGGCTTGATTCCGATTCTGTCGATTCCCCTGTCCTTTCTCCTGGTAAAAGAACCCCAACCTGAAAAACTGATCATCGATTTGATTATGATTTTCTTTCTGGACGGGGTCATCATGGTGGCTTTCATGAAAATCATGTGGTCCGGCATGTACATTTTCAATGCAAGCTTTGCCATCGATGAAATGGAAAAGCTCTACAAAGCAATGCAGGAAGACAGCCTCCAATACGGCAAGGAAGAAAATTTCCCCAATTACAGCATGGAGTTCCAAGATGTAGATTTCTCCTACGGAGACAAGAAAGTTTTGGAAGGGCTTTCCTTCCGTTTGGAAGAAGGAAAAAGCTATGCCCTTGTGGGGCACTCCGGTTCGGGAAAATCCACCATTGCAAAGCTGTTCTCCGGCTTCTACAAAGCGGATAAAGGGCAGATTCGAATCGGGGATCTCCCTATTGAAAGCTACAGCAAAAATGCCCTTTGTAAGGCCATCTCCTTCGTTTTCCAGGACAGCAAGCTCTTTCATAAGACGATTTATGAAAATGTGCTGTTAGGAAAACCCGGTGCTACTCCGGAAGAAGTACATCGCGCTTTGGATATGGCGGGTTGCAGAGAAATTCTGGAACGTTTTCCCGAGAAGGAAAATACCTTAATCGGCGCAAAAGGCGTTTACCTCTCCGGAGGAGAAAAGCAAAGAATCGCCATTGCCAGAGCCATCTTAAAGGATGCTCCCATCGTGATTCTGGACGAAGCCAGCGCCTCCATCGATGCAGATCAGGAGTATGCCCTGCAAAACGCCTTTAAGAATCTGATTCAGGGGAAAACCGTGATTATGATTGCCCACCGCCTTTCCAGTATTCAGGGCTTACATGAAATACTGGTTTTGGAAGAGGGAAAGATTGTGGAACGGGGAAATAGTAAGGAGCTTTTACAAAAAGACAGTCGTTATAAAAAGCTCTGGGCGCTTTATCAAACTACGGAAGATTGGAGGATAAACAAATGATGAATTGGTTCAAAAAACAGTTCTCCCTTACGGAGCAGGGCGCAAAAAACCTGCAAAAAGCCAGCCTCTACTGCTTTCTTACCTATTGCATCAACATGGGGCCTGTAATGCTCTTACTCTATCTCGCAAAGCTCCTTCTGGAAAATGCGGATAGGACGGCCTTTTCACCATGGGAGCTGATTGTTCCGGCTCTCATAATCCTGTTCTTCCTCTACCTCCTGCTTTCCAAGGAATATGTCTGCCTCTATAACGCAACCTACAAAGAATCGGCGAACCTGAGAAAAAATATTGCAGAAACCCTGGCAGATCTTCCCGTTGCCTATTTTTCCAAGCATGACTTAAGTGATTTGTCGGAAAGCATTATGTCTGACGTGGAGAGGATTGAACACGCTTTAAGCCATTCCGTCCCCAAAATCGTGGCCATGATTTTCTTCTTCCCGATTATGGGGATTCTGATGTGCTTCTCCAACTGGAAGTTGTCTCTTGCCACCCTTCTCCCCACGATTTTCAGTTTTCTTTTGATTCCCTTATCCAGAAAGCTCGTACTGCAAAACAATCAAAAGTACTATCATCTTTTGCGGGAAAATGCGGAAGCTTTCCAGGAACACATCGACCTGCATCAGGAAATCAGCAGTTTTCTCCCGGACAGGGAAGTTCGAGAAGCCTTATTTCAAAAAATGGACGGGCAAGAAAAGCTCCACTTGAAGACGGAAATGGGCTCCTTTATCGTCATGGGATGCTCATCCATTTTTGCTTTCCTGAGTGTGGCTACGGTGATTTTCGTCGGTTTCCCGCTCTACAAAAATGGCAGCATTTCCCTCCTCTACTTCTTGGGCTTTATCATCGCTTCCATGAAATTAAAGGAAATCTTCGACATTTCCAAGGAAAGCCTGATGGAAATTTTCTATATTGCACCGGCGGTGCAGCGCATCTCCGAAATCAAGGCTGCAAAGAAGCAGGAAGGAGAGAGTACGGTGCTTTCCGACTTCTCCATTGACTTTCAGGATGTGTCCTTCTCCTACAACGAAGACAGGGCGATTCTGAAAGACGTCTCCATGTCGGTAAAGGAAGGGGAACTTTTCGCTTTGGTGGGCCCCTCCGGCTGCGGAAAAACCACCATTTTACGCCTATTGTCCAGACTCTATGACGCAAATGCCGGAAAAATCCTCATCGGAGGCAAGGATTTACAAAACACGGCGACCGACTCCATTTTCCAAAAAATCGCCATGGTCTTCCAGGAAGTGAACCTCTTTAATACCACTATCCTGGAGAATATCCGTCTGGGTAGAGCGGATGCCACGGACGAAGAAGTGCGGGAAGCGGCACGTCTTGCCAACTGCCTGGACTTTATTGAAAAGCTTCCCGAGGGCTTCCAAACAAGAATCGGGGAAAACGGCGCGGAACTCTCCGGCGGAGAAAGACAGCGACTTTCCATTGCCAGAGCCTTCTTAAAGGATGCTCCCATACTTCTCTTAGATGAAATTGCCGCGAATCTGGATATTGATAACGAAAGAAAAATTCAGGAAAGCCTCAGCAGCTTAATCCGCGGAAAAAACCGAACTGTCATCCTTATTTCCCACCGCTTAAAGTCCATCGAGAAAGCAGACCGCATCTTGGTGCTGTCCTCCGGAGAGGTGGATGCGGTGGGTACCCACGAAGAACTGCTGGAGCGCTCCAAGGTCTATCGGAATCTGGTAGAAAAGAGTCGGCTTGCAGAGGAATTCAGCTATTAAAACCGTATCGAGAAAAAATCCAAGACCTTATAAGCCGAATTCCGAAATATTCGGAACAAAGGATAAGGAAGCTTTTCGTTATAAAAGGAGATTTGCTTTATGAATAGAAATAAACTGACCATTAAAGACCTGGTGTCTATCGGCGTTTTTGCCGTGATTTACTTTATCTGTATGTTTGCTGTGGGGATGATGGGTGTTGTTCCGATTTTATTTCTCGTCTATCCTGCTGCCTACGCGCTTATCGGAGGGCCTATTGTCATGCTCTTTATGGCAAAGGTAAATAAGCCCTTTGGGCTTCTCATTTTCGGCATGATTGCACCCTGTATCATGTTCCTCTTTGGGCATACCTTTGTGGTTCCTCTCCTCTCCCTTCTCTTCTGCCTCCTTGCAGAAGGAATCCGCCGGATGGGAAAGTATCAATCCGGCTCCGCCACAATGCTAAGTTATGCAGTGTTCAGTCTCTGGCCCTGCAATTCCCTTATGCAAATGCTTCTTCTGAAAGAGCGTTATATGGAGATGGTGATAAAAGAAATGGGAGAGAACTACGGAAACGCCATTGAAAAATTGCTCACCGCACAAAATATGGCTATCGTTTATGTCTGCACCTTCCTTTTCGGCCTTCTCGGTGCCTTTCTTGGAAGAAAGCTATTGAAGAAACATTTTGAAAAAGCAGGAATTGTATAGAAACACGGAGCAGCGCAATGCAAGATAAAAACTCTTTGAAATCCGCAATAAAAGAAAAACCTTGGGCGGAAAAGCGGAATCCCTTTAATCCAAACCCAATTACCAAGCTTCTCGTTTTACTGTTTTTGGGCTTCACGATTATGAACTATCTCCCCTTTTACAGCGAATGGGCAGTGGTGCTTCTCTTCTCTCTCTTCTTCTTTCTGAATGGATTCCGAAGAACCGCTCTGTTCTCCCCCTTTGTTTTCGCCGCCCTTTGCTTTATCCCGGGATACTCTGCCCAGTATTTTATGCCGCCTCCCTTACGCATCCTCTTTTCCTTCCTTTATCTTTTTCACCTGCTTTTTTTACCTTATCTTGCAGGAAGCTTTTTTATGAAAACTTCGGATGTGGGTGCAATACTGAGCTCCATGGACTTTCTTCATATCCCTCAATGTATTTCTATCCCTGTTGCCGTGATGTTCCGTTTTTTCCCCGCCTTTACGGAAGAGAAGAAAGCCATTGAAAGAGCCATGAAGATTCGAGGAATTCATACCCGGAACCCGATTCAAAATCTCCTCTATGTCTCCATTCCGCTCCTCATCATTTCCTCCAATATAGCGGAGGATATTGCGAAGGCGGCGGAGTGCAAATGCATCGAGAACCCCATCCAAAAGACGCGCTACAATACGGTTCACCTGCAAATCGTAGATGCAGTTTTTTTATTTTGTATCCTGCTGATACTGGGGCTAAGCTATTTTGGAATTCGGTGACGACACTATTTCTTCCGGATTCGACTAAAAAGCAAAAAGGAAGAATCCATCCCCTTCTTTATCCTGCTTGGATTAGAAATGAACTTGTATAAAAAAAGACGGTAAAAAGGAGTTGCTATGCTTTCTTTCGAAGATTTTTCTTTATCCTACGGAGATTCCGCTCCGGTACTACAGGACATTTCCCTCACGATAAAAGAGGGGGAATGCCTGCTTCTTACGGGAGAAAGCGGAAGCGGGAAATCCTCCCTGATTCATGCCGTAAACGGTCTGGCTTATCAGTACTACAACGGAAAAAGCAGGGGAAAAGTCCTTTTTCAGGGAGAAGACTTGTCTTCCCTTCCCATTTACAAAATCGCCCTACGAATTGCCACCGTTTTTCAAAATCCGAAAACCCATTTTTTCAACATCAACACCACAAGAGAATTGCTCTTTACCATGGAAAATATGGGACTGAACCGAGCGGAAATGGACAGGCGAATGGAAGATCTTCTCTCCATTTTCCCCATTGAAAAACTGCTTGGGCGAAATATCTTCGCCTTATCCGGAGGAGAAAAGCAGATTCTTGCCCTTGCTTCCGCCTATCTCTCCGGCTGTCCCTTCCTTGTTCTGGACGAGCCCTCTTCCAACCTGGATGAAGGCTCTATTGGCGTCCTAAAAACCATGCTCCATACCCTGAAAGAAAAAGGGATGTCGATTCTTGTGGCCGAGCATCGCCTTTACTATCTGATGGACTTCGTTGACCGGGTGGCCTTTTTAGAAAAGGGAAGACTCAGCAAGTTATTTTCCCGGGAGGATTTTCTGACTCTTCCGGAGGAAAATATCAAAGCCATGGGGCTGCGCGCAAGAACGAAACCGAGCCTTTCTCTTCCGGAATGGAAAAATGAAGGAGCGCTAAGATATTATAAGGAAGAGAACTGTACCTCTTTTTCCTTTGGAAAAATTTACGGTATTGTGGGAGAAAACGGAATTGGCAAGTCCACCTTTCTTCGCAAACTCAGCGGCTTGGAGAATGAAAGAGGAAGTCATTTCTCCCTGTTCGGAAAAGAACTCTCAAAAAGACAGCGTCTTGCTCTTTCCGCGATGGTTATGCAGGACGTGAATCAGCAATTGTTCGGAGACTCCGTGGAAGAAGAGATGGAATTGGGGAAATGTGGTAATGCGACAAAAGAAGAACTCCTCAGCGTACTGGGACTTTCCGAGCTAAAAGACCGTCATCCCATGAGTCTTTCCGGTGGGCAGAAGCAACGACTGGCCATTGCCGCAACCCTCTATCAGGAGGCAAAGCTTTTCTTTTTTGATGAACCCACCAGCGGCATGGATCAGAAGAATATGCTTCGTATCGCCCGTCTCTTAAAGTCCGCTATTCGGGAGGATCGAATCTTCTTCATTGTGTCTCATGACTACGCCTTTTTACAGGAAGTGGCGGATGAAGTGGTGGAAATATGCTTACTCAATATTGGTGGTTTTCAATCTGTTCCCAACCTTCTTAACCGCTAACTCGAGGTCTAAATCATGCAGACCGCCATATGCTTTTATCAGATATTCAATCGGAACATTTTTAACAACTTCACTACTCGGAATATTGTAATACCATTGATAGTAAGCATAGAATTCACCTATCCAATCGGGCACAAAGCCTTTCATAGAATCACCTTTTTGTAACGCAAAACCTTCTGTTTTACAGAAATAATTCCATAATTCAGAATGATCCATAGTATTTACATAGGCTTGCCCTTCGTCTATGCTTTTTCTGGTTTTGCTGTTCATATAAGCCTGAATAAAATCAGTGGTATCTTTATCCGGATAATTATGCGCAACAAAGTCAAAAAGCTTTCCCTGATTCTCTACGACATCCCCTAAATATGCTTCAGAATATGCCTGCATTTTCATTACCTCTCTAATATCGTACTAAATACATTCGTAACCTTATTTGCATCAGAATCCACCAGTTTGCGCATTTTTTCTCTGGCACTTAC
>CALHIC010000270.1 GCA_938030845.1 uncultured Oribacterium sp.
AAGAAAGTAAAAAACGAAACGGATATCCGAGCAGATATCAACGCGGATAGACAAAAAGATATTCAAGCAGCTAGGCCGGAAGATTTTCAAGAAGAGCTGGTGAAGCTTCGCCGGTATTTTCATGAGCATCCGGAGCTGTCCTGGCAGGAATTTCATACTCAGGAAAAAATCATGGAATATCTGGATGAGCTGGGGATCCCCTATAAAAAGTCCTGCAAAACCGGTGTTATTGCCAGCATTCAGGGAAAGAAGTCTACAGGAAAGGTCATCGGTATTCGGGCGGATATTGATGCCCTTCCGGTGACGGAGCTTTCGGATTGTCCGTGGAAATCCAAGACGGAGGGCTTGATGCATGCCTGCGGTCATGACACTCACATTACCATCCTGCTGGGAACGGCAAAGCTTTTAAAGCAAATGGAAGAGGAGCTTACGGTTACTGTAAAGCTTTTATTTCAACCGGCAGAGGAGTGCATTGAGGATAGTGGGGCCGGTTATATGAAGGAGGATACTGAGGCATTATCCTGTGATCGAATGATTGCCTTGCACATTTGGAGTAAGCTTCCCGCAGGAACAGCCTCTCTTCGTTACGGTGCGGTGATGACAGCTACGGACACCTTTGACATTTTCGTAAAGGGAAAGGGAGGGCATGGCGCACTGCCCCATCAGACTGTTGATCCCATTGTTGCCGGTTCGGAGCTGGTAATGTCTTTGCAACGCATCGTATCCAGAGAAATCAGCCCCCTAGAGCCGGCAGTGATCAGTATCACCTCCTTTAGCTCCGGTAACGCCTACAACGTTATTCCCGGAGAGGCTCATTTAAAGGGAACGGCCAGAACCTTTAACCCGGAGATTCGTAAGCAGTATCCGGAGATTCTAAATCGTGTGTCTAAGGGTGTGGCAGAGGCTACAAGAACGGAAATAAGCGTTGACTACCACCTTGGACCGCCTCCCATGATTAACGATACAGCCTGTGTGGATACGGGAAGAAGAGCGGCGACGAAGGTTTTTGGAGAAGAAAATGTGCTGGATTGGGAGCCTCAGATGGGGGGAGAGGACTTTGCCAAGTTTAAGGCGCCGAAATGCCTTCTTTTCCTTGGTGCCGGCTTCCCGGAGGAAGAGCTTCGTTATCCCCAGCATAGCCCCTATTTTGCTATAGATGAAAATGTTTTAAAGCTTGGAGTGGCGTATTTTGTGGAGTATGTGTGGGAGTTCGAGAAGGAGCTTAGTAAGGAAAAGCTATAATAGTTGTCAGAAAAGCTTTCTAGAGGAAATTAAGAGATAAAAAGGCAGGGAGAATTCCCTGTCTTCTTTTGTGAAATTAATTTACAAAAAATCACGGAAACGTGATACAATAAGCAGTATAAAATACACTTTGTTCAGAGTGGATATTATGAATATAAAGGAGCTATAGCATGCCGGTATTATCCAGATTTTATGGAATTATCATTAGAATGTATTTTCAACAGGCAGAACATAATCCGCCTCATATTCACGCATTGTATGGTGAAGAAATGGCAGCTATTACAATCCAGACTGGCGAGATTTTGGAGGGGTATTTGCCCCCTAAGGCATTAACTATGGTTAAGGAATGGATTGAGCTACATAAAATAGATCTTTTGCAAATGTGGGATACGCAGGAGTTTAAATCTCTTGCTCCATTAGAGTAAGGAGTTGTTTAAATGATGCATAAAGTTAAAGCGATCAGTGCACTTCCAAATTTTTTCTTAAGTATTCAATTTGTAGAAGGGATTACGAAAATATATGACGTAAAACCCTTATTTTCAAAATGGGCAGCTTTTAAGGCGCTACAAGAAAACCCTAAGTTATTCTCTGCTGTGGAAGTTGACGTGGGAGGGTATGGAATCATTTGGAATGATGAATTAGACTTATCTTGTGATGAACTTTTTGAAAATGGAAAATCTGTACAAACTCCATTTGATAATATTATAGCATTTACTGATGCTACCAGGCTATGGGGACTAAATGAGAGTACCCTTCGTAAGGCTATTACTTATGGAAAGCTGGTTAATGGTGTTGATGCCTGTAAATATGGAAAACAATGGGTGGTGACTGTTGATGCCATGAAACGAGAGTATGGTATTCCTATGTTTGAAAGGAGATTGGTTTCTGAAGATTTAGCACCATATAAAGTTTTGCAAAATCAAAAAAAGAATAGTTGAGGAAAATTTATAGCAGTTGTAGTTCCGATTGGTGAAAGAATTCGAAAGAGAAGAGTTTCTTTTGATATTTGCTTAAAATGACAAATGGCGTAAATTGATGAAATATTGGCACTCTAGGATATTGCTTCATAGGGTGTCATTTTGCTTTCTCGGTTTCAACCCTGACTTGCTGGGCTATGCAGAGCAAAACTCCTTCCTCAGAGCATTTACAATATGGACCGGGAAGAGCGTTACGAAGTATAGACAAAGCCTGAGTAAGTAACGGCAGGAACTTACAGTAATTCAGGACAGTAAAGGACTGTAAAGGTTCAGAAGATGAAGCTAATAATGCAGTAGAGTCTGTAATGGGAACAATCTGAGCCCGCCGTTTCTTCGGAAAAGCACGTCGAAGGGAAGGGCTGTAAGAACTGATACGATGAAGCGAATGATGCAGTATAGGGATGTAATGGGGACAATCTGAGCCCGCCGGTACTTACTGAAAGCGAGCAATGCGAAGCTTGAAGTTAGTACCGCTGCGAAGGCGAGGTTAGCGGGAGCGTGTCCCCTAACAGCCCCATACTGCATCAGAGCGAATTTTTTCGATTACAGTCCTTCCCTCATTATTCTTTGGAAAGATATCTCACCCCTACGCCATGCTTTCGCAAAGCTTCCTTCAATTCTTCCAGATACACCTTGCCCTGTTCGTTATTCGTAATGGTGAAGAACTTATGCAGTCCGGACTTTCTCAGAATTTGAATAGCATAATATCTTCCTCCATGAGGGCTATGGATAGGATCCACATGGACGGCACGCATTTCGGAAAAGGGAATGGCCCGTTTTCCGATACATATTAATCCTGCATGAATATAAAGAGTATCTCCCACGATATGGTAGGGGGCAAAAAAACTGCCCCCTGTTCTTAAGATAATTAGACGTCGGAACAGCCAAATAAGGCCTATGAGAAGGAGAAGAAGTTGGACTAAAAATGGGGATTGATATGTACTCCTACTTCCTTCTATAAAATAGTAAAAAAATTTCATGTGCCTCCTCTTTCTGCCTTGAATTTTCCATGGATATCAAACAGAATTTTGCCTTTTTTTGAAATCGTATAGCCCTGAATGATACATTCTCATTTCTAAACTTTCAGTACACAAATTTTCCTAATCAAAGGAATTAACCACCTCTGCCGTATCCGGTAGAATCTCCATATTGGCGATGGAATTTCCGGACAGCTTTACCTTCTTTAAATTAGGAAGATTCCGTAGCATACTGATATCGGAAATGTAATTGTCGGAGATATCCAGCTCTTCAATAGTATTTAATCCTTCCAGACAATCCAGGCTTTGCAATTTATTGCCGGTAATTATTAGCTTTTTTACTGCTTTAAAATGAGATAGATAAGCTTTTGCATTTTGATCAAAATTCTTGCTGTCATCATCTACATTGTGAATCTCCGCCTTTTCCAGGGCTAGAATTTCCGTACTATTGTCGTCTTCCATTCGGCTTAAGGAAAGGCTGAGAACCGGACCATCTGCTACATTACTGTCATCCTCAGGATAAAAGTACATTTCCCTTACCCCGATATTGGAAAGGGCTTTCGTGTAATCCTTATAGCGATCCATAGGGGTTCCCAGCATGGTCAGTCGTTCCAAAGCGGGAAGCTCCCGCAACACATTTCCCAAGTCCGTATCTATCAGTCCGGTGATTCCGGATCCCACAAAGCTTAAGTCGGTCAGAGAATTCATTCCCCGCAAAATGTCGGCACTGTAATCGGACATATAGTTTCGAATTGTCAACTTCTTTAAAGAGGGCATGTGGGCGATTTTATCCAAATCCCAAACCAAGAGATTGGCTTCTTCCAATGCTGTTAAGCCGTGTAAATCCGGAATATCATAGTTATGATAATCAATGTATAGTTTTTGTAAAGAACTTAATGTAGACAAAGCATTTACATTTTCCACATCATGGCAATCCAGATATAAGCTGTTTAAGGATAGATGATTGGCCAGCCCGTCTAAGGAAAGAATAGGTAAGGTATCTAAACTCAAGCTCTTTAGCTTGGGCATGTTTTTTACAAAGCTTAAATCCTTTAGGCTTGTTATATCCTTAAGCTTTAGATTTTCAAGCTGAGGCATACCGGATAAAACACTAACATTGTCCAGAGGCTCATTATTGGGGCCGGTAATGGAAAGATCGGTACAGTTACTAAGAGAAGAAAGGGGGGAAAGGTCTAAAACCACCGCATCATTTCCTATAATATTAAGGGAGAGACTTTTTAAAGAGGGAAGGTTCCTTAGAAAAAGCAGCCCGCCCTCATAATCTTCATCTACACGAACGCCAAGAGATTCCAAAGAAGTGAATTCGCTCAAGATATTTTCAATGCTTATCTCTTCGTTATCTTGAGACCAATATGTGGATAAAGTATGAGAAAAATTCACTCCGGAAATTCCTAAAATCTCCTCCGGATGGGGAAGAATCCTTTTTAAATCTGCGGCATAGATATAGTGGTCGGAATAATACTTTAAATTGCCTAGATTTTTCAAATCTTGGCTATAGCTCGTATTATCATAGCTGAAGCTTATATTTCCATCTAATTTCAGGCTCACAAGGCCTGTAAAAGCCTGAAGGCTGGATTCGTCGATGGAGTCTGTAGAGGGGAGGAAAATGGTCTTTTTTTCTAAAGCTTCTCCTGCTTCATCTACGCTTTCAGCATACGAAAATACCCATTGTTCAGCGGCATTGTCACTTTTTCCCGATTTTTTCCGGATATCCAAATATTGAATGGAACCATAGTCCTCAGGAGTCAGTTCCGAGACGGGCTTAGCGAAGATCTGTTCCACAAAGCGGATTACAGTGCTATCCTCCGGCGTAGTGCAGTAGCTTGGACTTGCTGCAATGGAGGTGGAGGAGCCGGAGCTTTGATAGAAAATTCGACTTAAGCTAAGGAATATAATAATGCTTGGTAAAAATAGTACCGCAAGAAGAATCCCTAATAGATATTTTGGAGATTCCTTTTTTGGGGGGGCTGTA
>CALHIC010000271.1 GCA_938030845.1 uncultured Oribacterium sp.
TAACCCTCCTTTCTTATACAAAAAAGAGGATGACCCGAAAGTCATCCTCCATATAGGCATTCCCTACACTGCATATACGCTAACTTGGGTTCTCTTTTTGCCTAATCTTTCATATTTTACAACACCATCAACTGTTGCAAATAATGTATCATCGCCGCCTTTACCAACATTTACGCCTGGATGAATCTTTGTTCCTCTTTGGCGATAAATGATGTTTCCAGCTCTTACAACTTGACCATCAGATTTCTTTGCACCAAGGCGTTTCGCACGAGAATCACGACCATTCTTAGTACTACCTACCCCTTTTTTAGATGCAAAAAGCTGAAGATTCATTTTTACCATATCTTGCACCCCCTATGTGCTACGCTCGTCTATAAGGCTAATATACTTACCATAATCCTCTGTCATTGATGCTATGCCGAGTCTAAATGTCTCTATAAGCGCATTTACCACAGCGACTGACACCTCATCTTTTGGCATCTGGATAATGATTTCTGCTTGTCCTTCATTGAGACGCTGTTTTAAAAATCTCACGCCATGATACTCTAAACTATTAACTGTGGCAATTGCTAGTGCACTCACCCCAGCACAAACAATATCGGTTCCCTGTTCCGAAAAGTTTGCATGACCCTTGACTCTAAAACCTATGCGTCCTTTTGATAAGTCTTCTTTTATATGAACCTTTATCAAAACTAACCTTCAATTTTTTCTACGACAACTTTAGTGAATGGTTGACGATGACCTTTTTTACGACGATAGTTTTTCTTTGCTTTGAACTTGAAAACAACTACTTTCTTTGCTTTAGCATTTTCAAGGACTTTCAAAGTCACTTTTGCACCATCGACATAAGGTTTCCCTACTGTCAACGCACCATCTTTTTGAACCATGAGTACTTTATCGATGTCAACAACTTCACCAGCTTCTTTATGGAGAAGCTCGATAGAAAGCTCTTGTCCTTCTTCGACTTTGTACTGTTTACCACCAGTTTCAATAATAGCGTACATTCATTACACCTTCTTCCCGAGAATACTCGCTGTCATAGGTGCTATGCTTAAAACCTATGGAACAAGCGGTTTCGATCTGGATCATACCACATCAATTAATTATTATAAGTGAAAGTTTTAGTGGCGTCAAGCCTTTAACGTCATTAAAATACCCCTAAAAATTCCAACATCTAAAATAATATTCTTTAAACACTTTAAACACCAAAACTTCATTTAATTTATTTTTTTGTAAAAAATGCTTGCATTTTTGTTTTTAGTTTGTTATGATACTAAAGCAGTTGGCCGACATAGCTCAATTGGCAGAGCAGCTGATTTGTAATCAGCAGGTTATCGGTTCGAGTCCGATTATCGGCTTTTACTCTTTGGAGTAAAGGTAAAGAACTAAATAAGTTTGGGGGAATTCCCGAGAGGCCAAAGGGGACAGACTGTAAATCTGCTAGCACTGCTTTCGGTGGTTCGAATCCACCTTCCCCCATTGTTCAGTCACTCTTTTTAAGAGTGAGTTTTATTCTGAATATAGTTATCGCGGGGTAGAGCAGTCTGGAAGCTCGTCGGGCTCATAACCCGGAGGCCGCAGGTTCAAATCCTGTCCCCGCAATTATGCCTTGATAGCTCAGTTGGTAGAGCAGAGGACTGAAAATCCTCGTGTCACTGGTTCGATTCCGGTTCTGGGCATTTTGCGCGAGTGGTAGAGTGGTACTATGTCTCCTTGCCAAGGAGAAGGTCGCGGGTTCGATTCCCGTCTCGCGCTCTCTAAGAAAGAAAAGAAGCCTGATTTTGCAGGCTTCTTTTTTTGTTTCTGTTTCTTGTTTGAGGACAGTTGAGCTTGTGATCAACTTATTTGGTCATATAAGCCTTAATTACAGCAATTCCTTCACCATTTCTTGCAATAGCGGCACATTCCTCTCCATAAACCAGGGATTTTTCTTAATCCATCCATAGTTTAGCGGGCTGGGATGCACCAAGGGAAAATTCAGTATTTCCGAAGAAGTCTGTCCTGACAAAAGAGAACTTGTCCCATGGTCTTTTTCCCATGCTTCTCCGTAAGGATACAGCAAGTCCTTTAAGGGGAGCTTTGCCCCCTTCGGATCATAGTGGGCAATGGCGTATTTTCCAATCAAAATGCGAAGCTTCACCTTAGGGAGGAGAGCGGCTACCGCGTCATGATATTTTCGCATAAAGGGGCGGGGCGGAAGATCCCCACCCTTTCCTTTTCCCGGATAGTAAAAGTCCATAGGGATAATGGAGATGGATTTCCCATAAAAGATTTCTTCGGAAATGCCCATCCACTCCATCAGGCGTTTTCCGGAAAGGTCGTGGAAGGGAATGCCGGATTCCTCCACCTTCCTGCCGGGAGCCTGTCCCACCAGAAGAATCTTGGATTCTTCATGGAACTGGAAAATGGGAGGGACGCCCCGCTCTGTATAGCTTTGATTTTCCGGAAGAGCCTTGATTTCCTCAATCAGCTCTTCCGGAGCTTTATTATTCTGTTTCATCAGCTAAGCATCCTCCAATTCTCATAAAATAAGCCAAGCCCATTTTCCCTATGCAATCCCGTTTAAATTATAGTCCGCAAGGTATTTCGCTGCGGTATCGCAGATTCCTCGAAGGCAGCTCTCCTGGAAGGGACTTTCCAGACCGGCGTTCTTTAGGAGCTTTGTGAAAACCACGGAACCGCCCTGCTTGGTGTACGCCATGTAGTGCTGCCAAGCCTCCTTTTGATCCTTCTGAATCATGTTCCAGAACTGGAGAGCAACGGTTTGTGCCAGGCAGTAGTCAATGTAGTAGAAGGGAGAAGAGTAGATATGGTGCTGTCTCTGCCAGCCTTCACCCTCACTATAGAAAGGAATTTCGCCGTCCAGCTTTAACCAAGGCTGATAAATCTGCACCAGCTCCTTCCATTTGGCATGTCGCTCTGTAGGGCTGAGATTCGGATTTTCATACACGATATGCTGAAAATGATCCACCATGGTGCCATAAGGAATAAAGCATAAGGCGTCTGCCAAGTGGGAGTAATTGTATTTTCCGGCATCCTCCCCGAAGAACTCTTCGGAAAATGCCTCTGCAAAGAATTCCATGGACATGGAGTGGACTTCGCAGGCCTCAAGGCTCGGCCAAATGCACTCATAGGGCACGCGATTGCGATTCAGGTAAGCGGCAAAGGCATGACCTGCCTCGTGGGTGATGACCTCAATATCGTGCTGGGTGCCGTTAAAGTTAGCAAAGATGAAGGGAGTTTTGTAGTCCTGGAAGGAGGTGCAATATCCCCCACCCTGCTTTCCCTTGGTGGAGAGCAGATCCATTAACTCATCATCAATCATGTGGTTAAAAAATTCTGAAGTTTCCGGAGAAAGCCAGTCATAGAACTTCTTTCCGGAGGCAACAATCTCGTCCGGATTTCCCTTCGGTTTCGGATTTCCGGAGCGGAATTCAATGGCCGCATCCGCATAGCTTAGGGGATAGGATTTGCCCAGTCGCTCTGCCTGTCTTTCGTAAATCTTTGCGGCAACAGGCACCACATACTTCTGCACAGCCTCACGGAACTTCTGCACATCCTGCTTGTCATAGCAGTTTCTTCTCATTCGGTAGTAGCCAAGCTCGGTAAAGTCGGTATAGCCCAGCTTCTTCCCCATTTGATCCCGAAGATGCACAAGCTTATCATACAGGCGGTCAAGCTCTCCCTGATTATCCTTATACCACTGTCCCTCCGCCTTCCAGGCAGCCAGTCTTCTGGCATCATCCTTGTCATTTTTAAAGGGAGACATCTGGGAAATGGTGTAAATCTTCCCCTCAAAGGGAATCTGTGCACCGGCCAGAAGCTTTTCATAGGCGGTAGTCAGCTCATTTTCCTCCTGCATCATGGGAATGATTTCCGGGGAAAATGTCTTTAAGTCGATTTCTGCATTCAGGAACATAATGTTCCCATATTTTTTGGCAAAATCATCTTTAAAGGGAGACTCTAAAAGGGCCTTAATCCATTCCTGATTAAATTCCTGAATTTGAGGATAGGCATTGTTCCAATAGTTTTCTTCCTCGTCGTAAAACTTATCTTTCGTATTAATGGAGTGGCGAACCTGGGCAAGGCTGCACATGGTGAAAACATGGCCTTGCAGCTTTTCATTTTCCAAGAAAAGAGTATCCGCCTCAGAAAAATCCTTGGCTTCCTTTAGCTTCTGAATCAGCGTCTTCATTTCCTCTTTAATACTTTCCACGGAAATGCGCTCGTAGGGCATATCTTTAAATTTCATTTTTTATCCTCCAATACTCAGACCGACATCATAAACACCTTGATAATAAGACGATTTTTTTGGTAGGTCAATGGGAAGGGAATTCATCGGGGCTGAGGGAGAAGCCCGGGTGAATTGTGGCGGGCAGAGGAGTGCATGTTCGGAAAGCGTTAGTCAGTGTATAGACAAGGAGATATCGCACACTTTGCGAGGGATACTCGATATAAGCAAAAAAATCACCCGGACCAAAAGGCCCGGGCGATGGAGGGATAGCATAATGAAATCTATAGTTTCCTGAATTGCTTTTATATTTAGCTCTATAGCATAGCTTTATAAGTGCAGTATGCAATTTGATTTTAGGAAAAGCCTTATAACTTGAACTTTGCCAAAAGCTCTTCCATGGTCTGTACTTGATCAAAAAGCTTAGCGCTGCTGGCGGCGGACTCTTCCGCGGTGGCGGAGTTATGCTGTACCACTGCGGATACCTGTTCCAAGCCCTGGGCAATTTCTTCCACGGATTTGGACTGGCTCTGAGAAAGGCTTGCGATTTCCGTAATCTTTTCGTGCATTTCCTGAGAACGCTTCACAATCTGCGCCAGGGACTTTGCGGCTTCCTCGGTCATCTGAGAACCGGTTTCGATGGAACGCACGGTGTTTTCAATGAGGGCGGTGGTGTTCTTTGCCGCCTCTGCGGACTTTCCGGCAAGATTTCTAACTTCATCCGCAACTACGGCGAAGCCCCGACCGAACTCTCCGGCTCTTGCCGCCTCAACGGCTGCATTTAAGGCTAAGACATTGGTCTGGAAGGCAATGTCGTCAATGGTGTGAATGATATTGCTGATTTCCTGAGCGGTATGGTTCATCTCGCTCATGGAATCATTTAAGGCGTTCATTTGTGTACTGCTGGATTCCAGCTCCGTTTCCGTGGTTTTGGAAAGAAGAGCGGCATTTTCCGCATTGTCTGCATTGTTTCGTACCTGATCGGATACGGCCTGAATGGTAGCGGAAAGCTCTTCCAAAGAGCTGGCCTGTTCAGCGGCTCCCTGAGAAAGCACATCACTGCCATGGGAAACTTCCTTGGCGGAAGCATTGACCTCTTTAGAGGCATTGTCAATTTCTAGCAAAGTGCCCTTCAGCATGGATTGGATGGTCTTTAAGGATTCACAGATGGCAGAATAGTCTCCCTTGTACATCTTCGGGCAAGCGGCTTCGTCCTGGAAATTTCCGGCAGCCATATTGCCTAAACGGCTTACGATATCCGCAATAACGGACTTTAAGTGGGCATTCATATCCTTAATGGCCTTTACGGTGCTTCCCACCTCGGTCTCATCTACGGGAAGGACCAAATGGGTATTCATCAGCTCGCCCTGAGAAAGTCCCAGCATACAATTCTTGATGGCCAGGAGTGGCTTCATCAGCTCTGTCCGAACAAAGAAAACGGTTAAGAGCACAAAAAGAATGGTGGGAATCAGCAGGAATAGGCTGAAAAATTGGGTTACAGCCGCCACTTGCGCTGCGGCGTGGCTCTCTCCCTGGGTTCTTTCCGCTACCTCATCATAAAGGGTATCATAGTAATCGGAAACCTCCTGCTCCTTCTCCTGATAGTCCTGATTGTAGAGTAAGTCCAAGGCTCCCTTAAGATCTCCCTGTTCCACCATGGTAAAGGACTGAGCTTCCAAGCCGGCAAGATAGGTGGAGGCATCGGACATTCCCTTTAAAGCGGCCTCTTCCGACTCGCTTAAACCGTATTTATGCATGACCTCCACGGCATTTTCCCGGTTTTTATCCACGGTCAGTTCCTTGTTGTAGGCATCCAAATAAGCCTTATCGCCTGTTGCGGCATAGGCTCTGGAGGTTTTACTCAGGGTAACACTACCGTCGGAATAGTCTCCCGCAGCTACAGTGACTTCAAACTGCACCTTCATCAGCTCTGTAGCTTTTTTGCTTTGCACCTTATTTACTACACCGGCAAATGCGGTAAGGAGCAAAAGCAGAATACTCCCGATCGAAAAAAAGGCTAATTTAGTGGACTGGTTCCATCTCTTTTTCATAATCCCCTCCCTAGGATGTGTCCAATATTTTGGTCTTTAATATTTGCATAATACACAGTTTCCGGTAATGACTTTTGCTTACGGTCCTATGTAAGTATTAGATTATCGGCAAGATACAAAATTAATTAAGTCTAAAACTAGGACAAAGGGTAAATAATAACGAATATTATTTTTTAGTATTTTGTTAAAAATATACAAACAGATGAAGAGGGAAAGAAGCTTTCCGTCTATAGAAAAGCCCTTAGGAATGGGGTATACTAAAAAATAGAACAAATAGAGGAGAAAGACAGAAAGTGAATGTCACAAACCCTCAGCAGAACAAAAGGATAAGACATAAAGGAGGCAGAAGATGGCTTGTACAACGATTTTGGTAGGAAGAGAGGCATCCTACGACGGATCCACCATGATTGCGAGAAACGAGGATTCCGGCTCAGGATCATTTTCCCCTAAGAAATTTATTGTGGTGGAACCCAAGGACCAGGGCGAGACGTATACCTCGGTGCTGTCCCATGTGACCATTCCCCTTCCCAAGAATCCCCTTCGCTATACCTGTATGCCCAATGCGGTGGCGGGAGAAGGTATCTGGGGTGCAGCAGGGGTAAACAGTGAAAATGTTTCCATGACCGCAACGGAAACCATTACCAGTAATGAGCGGGTGCTTTCCGGAGACCCTCTGGTAGTGTATAAGAAGGCGGAAGATGGAGAAGAGGAGCAAATCGGCGGAATCGGCGAAGAGGATTTGGTAACTTTGGTGCTTCCTTACATTCACTCCGCTAGAGAGGGTGTGCTTCGTTTAGGAGAATTGCTGGAGCAGTACGGAACCTACGAGATGAACGGCATTGCCTTTTCCGACGCAGAGGAAATCTGGTGGCTGGAAACCATTGGTGGGCATCACTTCATTGCCAGAAGAGTGCCGGACAATGCCTATGTGATGATGCCGAACCAGCTGGGCATCGACTACTTTGATTTTGAAGATGCCTTTGGGAAGCAGGAAGAATATATCTGCTCCAAGGATTTAAAGGAATTTATCAAGAAGAATCATTTGGACCTTCGTTTTGAGGATGAAATCGAAAAGACCGGAGGGGACTGGATGAATCCAAGAGAGTGCTTCGGCTCCCATTCCGACGCGGATCATGTGTATAACACCCCAAGAGCCTGGTATATGGCAAGATATTTTAACCGAAATACCTTCCGTTTCGAAGGGGAAAATGCGGAGTTTACCCCGGAATCCGATGACATTCCCTGGTGCTTATGCCCGGAATTAAAGATTACGCCGGAGGATGTGAAGTATATCCTTTCCGCACATTTCCAGGGAACCCCCTACGATTGCTACGGAAAATACGGGGAGGAAAAGGAAAGAGGAAAGTACCGTCCCATCGGGATTAGCAGAAACAATTTCCTAAGCCTTACCCAGATTCGTCCGAATGTGCCTAAGGAATATGCGGTTTTGGAATGGGTATGCTTCGGTTCCAATACCTTCAACGCCTTTGTGCCCTTCTATGCCAATATCGACAAGACCCCGGAATACTTTGCCAATACGGAAAAGCGGGTAACCACGGAAAGCTTCTACTGGGCAAATCGCATTATCGGGGCTCTGGCAGACAGCCAGTACAGCCATTGCCGCTCCCATATTGAGCGTTACCAGGGCAAGGTGCCCACTAAGGCATATACGATTATGAAGGCCTTTGAAGAAGAGCTGGAAAAGCACGGAAAGAAGAAAAAAGGAATTTCCTCCCTATTAGAAGAATGCAATGAAAAGATAGCGGACATGGTAAAGAAAGAAACCGAAGACGTACTGGATAAAGTACTCTATGAAGTCAGCTGCCAGATGAAGAACGGCTACGGCAGGTCGGATGCATAAAAGCCTATTAACAAAGAACTTTTTTGGGGAAAAGCCCTACTCCCCTTGCCAGTTCTTCCGCTTTCCCCTTATAATAGGTGGGAAAAAGCCATTTTATAGTAAAGTTCCGAAATATCGGAAGCAGAGAGGGGAAAAATGATTGCAGCAAGTAATGTAACCTATCGTGTAGGGAAGAAGGCCCTTTTTGAAGAGGTCAACATCAAGTTTACGGAGGGGAACTGTTATGGGGTAATCGGTGCCAACGGTGCCGGTAAGTCCACCTTGTTAAAGATTTTATCCGGAGCCTTGGAGCCCACTTCCGGTGAAGTCATCATTACCCCGGGACAGCGTTTGTCCGTATTGGAACAGGATCAGTTTAAATATGATGCTTACCCGGTGCTTAGTACCGTAATCATGGGAAATAAGCGCCTGTATGAAGTTATGCAGGAAAAGGATGCTCTTTACGCAAAGCCTGATTTCTCCGACGAGGACGGTATCCGTGCAGCAGAGCTGGAAGGGGAATTTGCCCAGATGGACGGCTGGAATGCGGAGTCCGATGCGGAGACCATGCTAAACGGCTTGGGAATCGGCCCGGAGCTTCACCATAAGATGATGAACGAGTTAAAGGGTTCCGAGAAGGTGAAGGTACTTTTGGCTAAGGCGCTTTTCGGAAATCCGGACATCCTGCTTTTGGACGAGCCTACCAACCACCTGGACTTGGGCTCCATCGAATGGCTGGAGGACTTCCTCATTAACTTTGAAAATACCGTGATTGTAGTCAGCCATGACCGTTACTTCTTGAATAAGGTTTGTACCAATATTGCGGATATCGACTACGGAAAGATTACACTCTTTGCCGGAAACTATGATTTCTGGTTTGAGTCCTCTCAGTTGATTGTTCGTCAGCAGAAGGAAGCCAACCGAAAGAAGGAAGAGAAGATCAAGGAATTGCAGGAGTTTATCCAGCGTTTCTCCGCAAATGCTTCCAAGTCCAAGCAGGCGACCTCCAGAAAGCGTGCTTTGGAGAAGATTGAGCTGGATGATATTAAGCCATCCTCCAGACAGTATCCTTATATCCAGTTTAAGCCAAACCGTGAAATCGGAAATGACGTTTTGGAAGTGAACAACCTGACCAAGACCATTAACGGTGTAAAGGTTTTGGATAACATCAGCTTTATCTTAAATCGTACCGATAAGGTAGCTTTGGTTGGACCTAACGAATTGGCAAAGACTGTACTCATGCAGATTCTTGCAGGGGAAATGGAGCCGGATTCCGGAGATTATAAGTGGGGATTAACCACCAGCCAGTCCTATTTCCCGAAGGACAATACCAAGGAATTTGATTCCGAGGATACCATTGTGGAATGGCTTACCCAGTATTCCCCGGACAAGGATACCCAGTTCGTAAGAGGATATTTGGGAAGAATGCTCTTTAAGGGAGATGACGGTGTAAAGAAGGTCAATGTCCTTTCCGGAGGAGAAAAGGTTCGTTGTATGCTTTCCAAGATGATGATTTCCGGATCCAATGTCCTGATTTTGGATGAGCCTACAGA
>CALHIC010000272.1 GCA_938030845.1 uncultured Oribacterium sp.
TCTGTAGCAATGGGCGGTCTTGGTTTAAGCGATAAACAAGCAGGACTTATCATTTCCATCGCCGGAGCTTTCGGTTCCGTGCTGCCACTCTTAGGCTCCATTATTACAGACCGTTTTCTGGGTATGCAGAAAGCGATGATTATGGCATTCTTCCTACAGAGTGTTGCCTATGCCATTTTCTTCTTCTTTACCCCCCATGTTCCCATGATTATTGTGGGTATCGTGATTAACATGTGCTCCATGGCTTTTATGAACAACAACTTAACAGCCATTGTAGGAATGCTTTACTCCAATAAAGAGCATGCCCGAAAGGATGCAGCTTACGGTATCTTCTACATGGCGGTAAATATCGGAAGCTTCTTTGGACCGATTTTCGGAGGACTTCTTACAGACCACTGGATGGCTGTGAAGGATGCAGAGGGTAATATTGTTAAATACGGTTATAAGTATGCTTACCTGATGGTTGCCATCGGTATGTTTATCGTATTCCTGATCTTCCTTGTATTAATTCCGAAGTGGTTAGGAGAGGTAGGAAAGCACCCCGCAAATGCAAAGGGCGCTAACAAAGAAGAGAAGCAGAAGGTAGAATTCAAGTTTAGTCCGGTGGAGAAAACACGTTTGGTAGGAATGGGTATTATTTTCATCCTGGTAACCGTTTACTGGACAGTGTACTTCCAGACTTCTTATACCATCAATACCCTGGCAAATGATTATGTTAACCTTAATGTAGGCGGCTTCCATGTGCCTGTAGTATGGTTGATTTCCTTTAACGGAATTTTATGTATCATTCTTGCTCCGCTTCTTGGAAATCTTTGGATGACTCTTTCTCAAAAGAAGATGGATCCTCCTGTAAGCTTAAAGATGGCTGTGGGAATGATTATTACCGGTCTTGCTTTCTATATCATTTTACTCGGTTTCAATACCTTACATGGTGTATTGGATAAGACGGTAAAGATGGATCTTTGGTATATGCTTCTTGCTTACACCATTTTAACGGTAGGAGAACTCTTGGTATCTCCTGTAGGTATGGCTTTATTTAATAAGCTGACTCCGGAGCGTTTCTCCTCCCTGGCTATGAGTGTATGGTATTTAACCTATACCTTCTCCGGTATTGCTTCCGGATATCTGGTAGCGGTAGCTAAGGATTGGGGATATGGAAAGATTCTGAATATCTTAGGTGCAGCCCTTATCATCAGCGGTGTTGTTATGTTGGTGATTATGCCCTTTATTGAGAAGCTGATTGCTGTAGACAAGTTAAGCACAGAAGAAGCAGCAACAGAGACTTCAGAATAGTTTTAAAATGACTCCCTA
>CALHIC010000273.1 GCA_938030845.1 uncultured Oribacterium sp.
ACATTAGTGAGGTGCTTTGGGGAAAGTACTTTTTTTAAACGAATATGGAAGGTAAAGCTTGATAAGCTGGTTAAGTCATTGCAAAAAAATGGCTATAGTTCTGAGGAATACTCCGACTAGATTGTAGACGTTAAAAGAGAAGTGCGTAAAGTAAGGCTTCATTTTAAAAATGATAAGCTGATGGTAGCATTAGATACAATCAAATACTTAATAAAATAATAGAAAGCTATGTATTATTCAACATTAGGAGGTCTTGGATGAAAAGAAGACGGAAAAAAGTACTGGCCTTTTTTATTTCGCTAGCCATGGCAGGTAGTTCCAGTTTATTAGCTTATGCAGAGAAAGAGCCGCTAGCTTCTGAAATCGTACCTAAGGAAAACACTGGAGAAAAATCGAGAGAAGCTGATTTGATGTCCTCTATCGACTTTTTAGAAACAGGAGAGGTAAAAGTAGAGAGCGTGAAAGAAGAGCAAGAATTAGAAGAAAAAGGAAAGGAAGAATCGGAAGCTAAAAAAGAGGAAGAAGTTAAAGAAGAAACAAAAGAAGAAAACAACATTGTGGATTTGAGCAAACTCAAAAATTCTCTTAAGGAGAAGGAAGAGGAAGAAGTCGAAGAATCCTCTGTAGAAGAAAGAGTATCTCTCTTTGGATATTCAGGATTTCGCTCAACAGGAGGAAAGACACAAGCACAAGCAGAGGCCTGGATTGATAGCATGGTTGGAACTGCTATAGACTATAACGGAGATTCTAGCGTAGAGTGTGTAGATTTAATCTCTTCTTATTATCGATTTTTAGGACACAATATTTTTAGTTATGTTACAGGTGGGGGACATGCGTATACATTTGCTAATTCTCCACTTCCGGCAGGGTGGTATAGATATGGAAATGATGTGTCTCCCCAGCCGGGCGACATTGCAGTATTTGGCAGAAATGGTAACTCTCCATGGGGACATATAGGGATTATTAGAAATGTGTACAATAATGGATATACAATGTTGGACTATAATGGAGAGCTAAGAGTACATGGAGCACCAGGTACTTGGCGTTGGAGATCCCTTCGTTCTCATGTTTGCTTAATTCGCCCTGATTTTGCTCCACCGGCTCCACCCAAGCCTGATCGCTTACCCCTCCCGGCTGGAGGCAGTGACGATGATATTGAAGATGGAGAGTATCTTATCACCTCTACACTTGCTGAAGGGCGATGTCTTGCCTATGGCGGTAATGGACAAAGTGGTCAAAATGTTTTCATTAGAGATTACCGCACTTGGGGAGAGGCTCCGTATTACTGGCGTTTGGAAAGACAGCCGGATGATAGCTTCATTATTCGGTCTAAAGCAGGAACGGTTTTAGATGTGTATGGAGGTCCCGAAGCAGCGGGCAATGGACCGAATATTCAGGTCTGGAATGAAACAGGAACGAATGCCAATCAGCGTTTTTACATCGTAAAGCAAGGAGATGCCTATGAGTTCATTCCT
>CALHIC010000274.1 GCA_938030845.1 uncultured Oribacterium sp.
TGCCGACTTCTTTCTTCAGAAAACACATCTTCTTCCGGTGCGGTAAGCACTGCTTCTTTTCCGATAACAATGAAGCATGCTTATGGAGAAACTGTTATTCATGCAAAGCCTGAAAGGGTTGTTACCCTTGACTGGAATAATGCAGATGCAGTTTTGGCCCTTGGAATTGTTCCTGTGGGTACAGCTAGGGCAAACTGGGGACCTGTTACCGATAAGGGTCTTTTACCTTGGACCGAGGCAAAGTTTAAGGAGCTTGGAACCGATAATCCAAATGTGTTTAACGACCTTGAAGGCTATGACTATGAAGCCGTAGCAGCGGCCAAGCCTGATATCATAGTAGCTCCTTACTCAGGAATGGATGAAAAGGCTTATAAGCGTCTCTCTGAGATAGCACCAACCCTTCCATTCAAAGAAACAGCTTGGAAGACTACCTGGAGAGAACAGACAGTTGAGGCCGCAGAGGCTTTAGGACTTACGGCCGAGGGCGAGAAGCTGGTTGCAGATACAGATGCATTTATAAAAAAAAACTTCGCAAAATATCCCAATCTTGCGAACAAGAGTGCAGCAATATGTTATATCAATGCAGCTGACCTCAGTAGCTTTTCCGTTTATAGAACTGCAGATCCAAGAGGGGCATACCTTACAGACTTAGGCTTTACTTTTCCTGAAAAGATAGAGGCCTTGGCAACAGATAAAAACGCATTTTACGTGCAGATATCTTCTGAACTGGCAGTTGATGCTCTAAGTGATACGGATATCATTATAACTTACGGTGATGATAAGACAGTTGCCGCCTTGCAAAAAGACGCAATCTTCTCTAAGATTCCGGCAGTCAAAGAAGGCAGGGTAGTGGTGCTTGACAGCAACGGCAATCTTGCAGCGGCCTGCAATCCTTCCGTGCTTTCTATCAAGGCAGAGCTTGTGAACTATCTTGAAGCAATCAATGCAGTCGTTAAATAAAAAGGCATAGTGAACATGGGAAATAAAAAGTTTGTACTTTCTATAATCTTATGCTTAGCCCTGCTTTCTATTATGGCAGTATTTTCCATATCGCTGGGTGCTAAAAACATAGCATTTTCAAAGGTTGTAGACGTTCTCCTCGGAAATGATCCGGATAGCCTTGAGGCTGCTATCATATCACAAAGAATTCCGAGAACCGTATTTGGCATACTTGCGGGAGGCGCCCTTGGCATATCAGGGGCTCTTATGCAGAGTATAACAAGGAATCCTATTGCTGATCCAAGTATACTTGGTGTAAATACCGGCGCATCACTCTTCGTGGTCGCCGGTATAGCATTTTTTAATATTACTGTTGCCTATCAATACATCTGGCTTGGCATAACAGGAGCAGGCGTCACCGCAGTTTTTGTATACAGTGTGGCAAGTATGGGAAAAGACGGAGCTACACCGCTAAAGCTTGCACTTTCAGGTTCGGCTGTAAGCATAGTCTTAGGTTCACTTGTAAGTACCATTATGCTGCCAAATAACAGGGTAATGGAAGCTTTTAGGTTCTGGCAGGTAGGGAGCATAGGAAGTGCAACCTGGGAAAATATTATGCTCATTAGTCCCTTCCTAATAGTGGGCTTTATCACATCCATGTTTATATCAGGGTATTTGAATAATCTGGCTTTGGGGGATGAAGCCGCCACCGCCCTTGGGACTAATGTAGTGATGACAAGAGCCATAGGCGCACTTTCATCGGTACTACTATGTGGTGCTACTACAGCACTTGCAGGACCGATAGGCTTTGTAGGGCTTATCATTCCCCATATTATAAGGCTGATATTTGGAAGTGAAATGAGTAAAATGCTGCCTCTTTCTTTTCTAGGCTCAGCTATACTTATGCTTATTTCAGACGTAATAGGAAGAATAATAAGCTTGCCGGGAGAGACTGAAGTGGGTATCATTACTGCCGTCCTTGGTGCACCGGTATTCATTCTGGCCATTCGGAAAGGGAGGGTAAAGAGTCTATGACAGAACTGAATGCAGGATATAAGAAAAGGACTCTTCGATGGAGGCTTGTTGTACTTGCCCTTCTTAGCCTTACCCTTATTCTATCAGCCTGTGAACTTTGCTTTGGAAGTGTGTCCTATCCCATAAGAGATGTGATCAGGGTTTTACTTGGCGAAACAATTGACGGAGTATCTTATGCAGTAGAAAATGTGAGGCTTCCGAGGATGATGGGAGCCGTATTTTCCGGGTTTGCCTTTGGAATGGCGGGCTATGTATTTCAAACATTGTTACACAATCCACTTGCTTCGCCGGATGTAATCGGAATTTCCGCAGGAACAAGCACAGCAGCGGTGTTTCTCATACTGGTGCTTGGACTCAGGGGAAGCATAGTGTCCTTGTTAGCGATGATATTTGGGATTGCAACCGCTTTCATTATTTACAAACTTTCAGTGATTAAAGGGCATTTTACCTATGGAAGAATGATACTTATCGGCATAGGAATTTCAGCGCTTTTAAGAGCCGTTACTTCTTATCTACTGGCAAAAGCTGCGGAGTACGATGTAGGGACTACCATGCAGTGGCTGAGCGGAAGCTTAAATGGCGTACAGATGGAAGATGTGCCTGCTCTTGTTTTGGTAGTTGCAACAATCACCATTGCATTGGTTTCCCTTTCAAGACATATGGAGATTATTCCTCTGGGAGACAACTTCGCAGTATCCCTTGGGCTAAATACAAAATTTACCTATTCGGTAATGATAATAGGTGCAGTTATACTTGTTTCATTTGCAACATCTGTCACAGGACCTATTGCATCTGTAGCATTTCTTTCGGGACCTATTGCCGCAAGCCTCGCAGGAAAGGGGAAATCAAGTCTTATTCCTGCGGGACTCGTTGGCACAACACTTACTTTAGGAGCAGATTTGGTGGCTTTTCATGCATTTCCGGTACACTATCCTGTAGGTGTTATCACAGGGCTTTTAGGAGCACCGTATATGCTGTATCTGCTCATTCGAATGAATAAAAGAGGTGTGAATTAATGGGAAACCACGTATTAGAAGCCAAAAACCTTGTGGCCGGTTATGATGGGAAGGCAATCATAAATGGTCTTAATCTGACCATACCAGAAGGAAAAATATCAGTGATCATAGGCTCAAACGGCTGTGGCAAATCCACTCTTCTAAAGACCTTTTGCAGATTAAACAAAGTTATGAGTGGAGATATTTATCTGGATAATAAGCCTGTATTTGAGTATTCGTCTAAAGAAATATCTAAAATAATAAGCCTTATGCCACAATCGCCACTGGTACCTGAGGGAATAACCGTCTATGATTTGATTAGCAGAGGGCGTTTCCCTTATAGGAAGGTATATAGGGGAATGGATGATAAAGACTTTAAGGCGATTGAAGAAGCTATGCAGACTATGGGTGTAACCGAGCTTCGAGACAGAGCGGTAGATGAGCTTTCCGGAGGACAGCGTCAAAGGGTGTGGATAGCACTCGCACTTGCCCAGCAGACTGATATATTATTTTTAGATGAGCCAACGACATTTCTTGACATAGCATATCAGGTGGAGATTCTTGATTTGCTCGGAGAGCTAAATAGGACTAAGAAGACCACCGTCATTATGGTTCTGCACGATATCAATCTCTCTGTAAGATACGCAGACTATATATTTGCCCTCAAATCAGGGAATCTTTATGCCGAAGGAAGACCTGAAAATGTGATTAGTGAAAAACTTATAAAAGATGTATACGGGCTTGATAGTAAGGTCATTACAGATCCTACTTCAGATGCGCCTATGGTCATTCCTATGGGAAAGCATCACAAGGAGCTTGATCATCTTGATTGACTGCAATTGCAACCGGAAAATGAAACAGAACCGGCGCGAATCGAACACGCCGGTTCTGTTTTCTTTTCCCAAACTACAAAAGTCGCGTATTTAGAACGAAATCATGTCATGCAGACTTTTATAGCTGTCCACATGCTCATAGTGCACGCTTCCGTTCGACAGCTTTTCAAAGAGCTGCTTTGCGCAGCTTATCTTTGCCGCCTCAATGGGTCTTAAGTCAAGGCTGCTCATGCTGCCCTTGGTTTCGGCAATGAAGTAAACGTGCTTTACGCTTCCCTCGCGGAATACAATGGCCCAGTCCGGCGTGTAATTGCCGACCGGGGTCGGAATCTGAAATCCCTTCGGGAGCTTTGCATAAATCTTGACCTCTTCCGCCTTATCCATCTCTTCCGCAAAGCGGCGCTCCACGCTCTTTTCGGCACTGCCGTCGGTGAAAACATAGTCCTGAATGGCCTTGTCGGCTTTGAATGCCATGTCTAACGGGACCTTGTGCGCCTCCGCAGTGAAGATATTGCTGTCATATCTTCCCTCCAGCGTATCATAGCGGATGTGCTCCACAATCATGGTCGCCTTCTGCTCGTTGATTAACCGTATGACCTTTGCAATGAATTCCTCGGGGTTCTGCCGGTACAGCGCAAAGCGACTCGCGTCAATGCCCTGCAAAATGGCCGCGACGGTGCGTCTGGTGAGCACCGTTCCCTTGGCAACCGCGCCGATTAAATCATAGCGAAGGGTGCTCTGCGGTGCCGTACGAAGCGTCTCGGTGCGCGATTTTGCCGCGAAGAAGCTACTGCCTTCCTTCACCTGATCTGCCGTAATTTGCTCCGCCTGACTGCCCGCGGTGACCGTATACTGCAGTCGGCTCACATAGAGCTCGCTGTCGATGTGCGCAATCGCCTTTTGAATCAGCTCCTCGGAATTAAAGTCCACCGTATAGGCGTACTTGTGGTTAATGGCCGTCCAGAGCTTCTGGAACTCCTCTTTGTAGAAGCGCTCGTTCAACGGATTCTCATTGATTTTGGTTTTGTTGCCGTCCGTATACAGCGCTGCCAGCTGAGACGGATCGTAAAGCGCGTGCACCAAGCGGTGAATCTCTGCCTCAATCGGCTTTAACTCTTCTTTGACCGGCGCATATTCCGCAGTCTCCCGATAAAGCGCGGTCACATTGGCATCGTCATCGATATAGTCGTTTCGCAAGAGATAATTGTAAATCTGCCGTGCCTGCGTCTCGCTGAGCTTTACCGGCTTACCGTCCACCTGCACAGTTCTGCCCGCAAAGTACTCCTGCGTCGCCTTCTTGGGACGCTCCCGAAGCTCTGCCTCGGTCTCCTTCTGTAAATCTTCCACAAAGCCCGCATAGCTCTCGCTCGCAATGACCGTCAGGAGATTAATCTTCTGGACATTCTCACCGAGTACAGACCGATCCATGCGATTACCGCTCCGATCCACGGAAAGGCGCAGGCCGCGCCCCACTTCCTGGCGCTTAT